>JBGSWC010000035.1:0-38411 GCA_041752635.1 Pirellulales bacterium
TGGGCCGCATAAATCGTTTTTACGGTCAGAAGTTGCGACGACTCTTGGAGTTCGATTAGGATGGCTGTGCCTCAGGGCTCCGCGTATGCTCTCCCTCTGGCCGGGTTACCGCTGGATTTTTCTCCTCATTGTTCGGCCCTATCCAGCGAATGCTGTTGTTATGCACCACGGCGCCGGAAAGCTCCAATTCTGGCGGCGCATTTTTGTCGTCGGGAAAGTCAAATCCGAGACCATAACCCAACTCGTTGTCCAAGAAGACAAGAGGCTTAGTTACTGCCAAGAGGTAGTCGTCGCTCTTAAACTCCAGTATGTCGTTGGAGATTGTGGCGTGCGTTCCACGGCGCATGTGGAAGTCTCCCAAGAAACGAATGGTTCGGGGATTGATATATTCAATGTCTAGAACGCGCCGCAATTCATCGTCAATTACAGCAAGGCGATGGATCGAGTCTCGCTCAATTCGGAAGACGTTGTTGTGATTGGTGTGGATCACATTCTCAACGATTTCACACAAGATTTTTCCCCGCTTGTCAAAAACTTTTGCAGACAGAAGCAGACTGCCATCATTCCTATCAAGAGTAACCATCGGCTCGCCGCGCTGCCTAATGATGTCAAAAGGGAACTTGTCAGTGCATGCGAAGCTATTACCAAAAAAAACATAAGTAGCGGTTGTCGGAATTAGTTCGATCAGATTTGGAGGTATCGGTGGAAGAATGGGCGTCTCGCCACATCCTGGAGTAAGTGCAGATGCATTGGGCGTTTCTTCTTCGATCGGAGGCACTACGCTGCCAAAGGCGATAATCGCTTCGAGAGCATTTTGCACTGCGCCCGATAACTCCTTTCGAACGACTGACTTATTTGGCGCGTTTTCGTACAACTCATACGCAATCGGACGACGGCGATTTTGGAGGTCGAAAACCTGCTGCTCCACTGGGCCGAACGCTTCGTTCATTACGCAAACCATGCGATCTGGACCGGGGGAGGCGAGTGCATATCCCAACTCGATCAGTGCGTTCGGATTGGAACACGAGCGTCCGTCGCTAGACTGTGCAACGAACGTCAGATCGACGACGACAGCGTCGGCGGTGCGAATCTTTTTGAGAATTGCATCCTGCACCACCGGCATACCTGGCAAGTCTTGTGTGTCTTGGTCGATAATGACGTTGACAGCGTACTTTTCAGACACATTAATTGCCTTCGCCGCTCGATCAAGTACATCGCGAATGAAACCGCGATTCGTTGAATTGGGGCTATCGCTCTGCCAGACGTACATCACGCGAAAGTTGTTCGACATCGATTTGCTCCTGCGGCTTTTTCACCCGCATCAGCCAAGCAGTAGACTGTGCGGCAGTCGTTCGCTACGACGCGATGGAGTTATTGTATCGCCAGTCTATCGAGCTACTCGCCCTGCCCCAACTCGGAAAACGGGGCCACCCATCTCCACCGGGGCGCGTAGTTCTGGGCCAAGCGAGAGTCAGCCATCCACGACTGCCTCGACCGGTCGACAATAACTCACTTCACAGCAACATGTTGCTGTGCCTCACGAAGGTCGATTAGGATGGCTGTCACCCAGAAGCTTCACCCAGGAGGTATTCTAACTGATAGGAAATTTGATTCCGCGGGGTCGTGGTAGCATGGGCCGGGGGTGAGGGGTTATCTAGACGAAGGCGATGATCGACTGCTTTGCCCTCCCCTCGTTCCACGAGGGAAGCGGGTCGGCGGCGCGGGCTTGATTGTTGTTCTGTCTGTTCGCTGGTGATGTCGCGGGCCGGACACCAGGCCGGCCCGCGTGTTTCACAATCGAAACGGGAGTTACTCCGGCACGGCGGCATTGGGCTCGGTGGCAAGGAGGGATGTTCAGCGATCCGTCGGCTTTTAGGGCGCGGTCTTCGCCTTGAAGGGGCCGTCATCGGTCAGGATCACGCCATTCTGTGCGACGTATTCCTCCCACAGTGCGACCATGGCTTTGGTTTTCTCAGGCTCCTGTTTGGCGAGATCCGTAGTTTCGGCGGGATCGGTCTTAAGGTTGAAAAGCTCCCACTCGCCGCTGCCTCCGGCCGTCTTTTGGATGAAGCAAATCTTCCAGTCGCCCTGCCTTATCATGCGGTTTCCGAAAAGTTCCTCGCCGATCCAGTTCTCTTCCGTGCGCACCGATTCGGACTTGCCGGTCAGCAGCGGCGTGAGCGACTTGCCACGTAGCGGAGCGAGTTTCTTATCGGTCACGGACGGATGCTTCGCTCCGGCGAGTTCCAGGAACGTGGGCACGAGATCGGTCACGTGCATGACGGCAGGCTTGATCGCTCCCGCGCTTTGCACACCCGCTCCAGCGATGATCAAGGGCGCTCGGATGCCACCCTCGGCCGTCCAGGCCTTGTAGAAGCGGAGCGGCGTCGAGCCGACCTGCGCCCACGCGGCACCATAGTCCGTCGCCGATCCCTTGCGACCCCAGTTCTCGGGGCGGGTGTCGAAGTTCTCGAAAAACCATTTTCTGGCGTCTTCGCTGTAGACCGTCTCGACCAGTGCGGCGAGTTCCACGGGTTCCGCCCCGTTGTCCGAGAGGAAAACCACCAGCGTGTTTTCATACTGCCCCGTTTGCTTGAGATGATCCAACAATCGCCCAATGTGATGATCCATGTTCGCCAACATCGCGGCATAAACCTCCATGCGGCGGGCGGAGAGTTTTTTCTGCTCTGGCGTGAGGTCGTCCCACGCGGGAATCGTCGGCAACCTCGGCGAGGGCACCGTATCCTTGCTGACGATGCCCCGCTCCTTCATGCGCGCGAGACGCTCCGCCCGGATGGCATCGTAGCCCTTGTCATAAACTCCCTTGTATTTGTCGAGCCAGTCGTCGGGCGCGGCGAAGGGCGAATGCACGGCCTGGAAGCTGAGGTAGGCGAAGAATGGTTTGCCGTCGGCCCGATGCTCCTCGTTGCTCTTGATGATGAAGTCCGTGTACGACTCCGAGGAAAAGTGATAGTCGGGCAGCTTGTCGAGCGGCTTGCCGTGGAGCGTGAAGTTAAGCTTCGGGTGGGCAGGATTCGGATACATCATGTCGCTCCAATTGCTGCCGCCGCCTTGCAACAGCGCGAAGTCGCGTTCGAAGCCCATGGCTGCGGGCCAGTGTGATGGTTCGTAGCCCATGTGGGATTTCCCCGCCCAGTAGGTGTGATATCCCGCCTCGCGCAGCACCTTTGCCACCGGAACGACACGATTGTTTAGATAGCCCTCGTAGCCAGGCTTTCCCTGTTGCTTCGGCCCGGCGAATTCATCCATATTGCCGAAACCAGCGACATGGTGATCGCAGCCGCTGAGCAACATCGAGCGGGTGGGCGAGCAGGTGGGGCCGACGTAAAAATTCGTCGCTCGTATGCCGCGTTTGGCAAGCGCGTCAATGTGCGGCGTCTTAATCTCGCCGCCAAAGCAACTGATGTCCGAATAGCCCATGTCGTCGGCGATGATGAGCAGGATGTTGGGTTTTTCTCCCGCAGCGTGACTGGGGGTGGCACAGAAAAGCGCGGTGTAAAGAACCGCCATACTGGTAAAAAGCTGATGCGTTTTCATTGCAATTAAAGACCGTCGACTGTTATTTTGCACATCATGTTTCGTCTACTGCGCTTTAGGGTAGCAGGCCTTGGGTGATCTGGCAAATTTCGAAGGAATTGTTTTTGGGCTGAAGGCCGTTGAGAAAACCTCCTCTAACGTGAAGCTTAACCCCGACAGCACTTTCAATGCTTATTTCGGTTCAAAGGAACTTTGCGGCAACGTGCCGAATCGGCTGGATGTCACCGAGTGCTGGAACTTCCTGATGCGCATCTATCGGCCTGGTCCTTCGGTCCTCGATGGGTCGTATGAACGAACGTTCGTGGGGGACAGCCGGCTGGTCGAAAACCGGGCCACGCGAGAGTCAGCCATCCGCGGCTGCCTCGACCGGTCGACAATAACTCACTTCACAGCACCATGTTGCGGCGACTTGGCACAGCGGGTGACAACCAATCGTCGCCACGCTCGATGCCACGCGAAACGGCCAAAAATCGTTGTCGAAATCGGCCGCGCGGTGTGCTAGAAAAGGCGCATGAAACTCTGTTCGACAAGCACTGCTAAAGCAGCCAGCGAGTGACGCGCTTTATGCTCCGAGTATCGAGAGGCAACCAGTGAGTTTTGCACCCCGACAATTGACGGAAATGAACTTAAACTCCCCGAGTTTTGCACCTGCCCGTTTGGTTTGGGCCGATGAATCAAGAGGTTTGGCGATCCGAGCAGGTGCAAAAGTCGCCGACTTTTGCACCTCGATCGAATTGTTGGCCGCGCGACTAAATTCAGGAACCTCGCGCACTGCTGGGCAAGCGAGAATCAGGGCAAGTCATTCCCGCGAAGGCGGGAATCTAAATCAGATGGAAACAATCAATTGAATGAATGCAGTAGAGTCAGGTGCGGCAAATCGAGGACTGAGTTCGCGCTACTGCGAGCTTTGCGCGGGTGGGGGCCGAACGCTCTAGATTCCCGCCTTCGCGGGAATGACGGGAGGGCGGGAATAACGCGGGGGCCGGCTTCGCGGGGGAGCTTGGCGCATCACCAACCCCTAACCCCCAGCCCCCCGGCTCCTAATCCCCCAAAACAGTTTTGTCCAAAACGTCGCCAACTGGTCGGTCAAAACCCAGGTACGAAATTGGCCGATGATGTTCGAAATCGACTGCAAAACAAGGGCTTTTTGCAAATTGGCGACGCGACAAAATTCGGGGTTTTGTCCCCTCCAATCGTATTGGCGATTTCGTGGACAAAACGGTCGAAACTTGGCCTTCGGGCCGGGGGACAGGTCGACTGGCAGCAAGCGGGCCAAACAGCCTTTGACTTGATTGCCCTAGATGGGACTCGGTCGGTCATCTATAAGCCGTCGTGAACCTCGATGGATGGAGATCCGCTGTGTTGCTTCGCGTTTTACTGTTGTCGCTGGCCAGCGCTCCGCTCGCTGACGGTCGCCTCTGCGCGCAGTCGCCGACGTTGCGTGGACCAGGTCAGATCCGACATCCCGCCAGCAACGATAGCGAATTCCACAGCCCTCGATCGGCAAGCGATGTATTGGCCGAAGTTCCGCCACCGGTTGCCCGACTACAGTCGCCCGACGCGGCTAGTGATGACTCAGCCCGCGACGACTTAGCTAGCAATGATGTCGCCGGTGACGCATTGCAAGACCCAGCAAAAGACTCGGATGCCGGCGACGCGGGCGCGACCTTGGGGCGGCGACTGGTTCGGCGAGGCGATGACACGTCGGCCGAACCCGGCGAGAAGCGTGGGGCGAGCGACATGCTCGATGGCTTTGCCACCAACCAACTCAAGAGTCTCGGCAGTGCGCTGGCGGTGGTGCTCGGGCTGATGTTGGTCTGCGTATGGATTATGAAGCGTGCCGCGCCGAAGGGGGTACAGCTCGCTCCGAGCGATGTTGCCCGCGTGATCGGTCGTGTACCGCTCGCGGCAAAGCAACAGGCACAACTCATCTACCTAGGAAACAAGATTTTGCTGATTTCAGTAACACCCGCCGGTAGCGAAACGCTGGGCGAGATAGACGATCCGAGCGAGGTTCAACGGATCGTCGCGCTCTGTCAGCAGAACGACACAACGAGCGCGAAAGCTGCGTTTGAAGACGTTTTTCGCAGCTTCGACAAAGAACGCGTCAGCGGCTTTCTCGACGACAACGATTCTGGCGGCAGGTCAGGAGGTAAGCGATGAAAGCACTTCGTACGATGGCTGCCGCGTTGCTTGCCGTGAGTTGCGCATTGAGTTCGATCGCGTTGGCACAGGAATCATCGGGAGGCGCTTCGAGCCTGGTGCCCGACATCGGTTCCCCCACCGATTGGACGAGCCCCGAAAAGCTCACCAGCACGCTGCAAATCATGTTGCTGCTGACAGTGGTGAGCATGGCACCAGCCATCTTGCTGATGACGACCAGTTTTGTGCGGATCGTGGTGGTGCTGGGCCTGTTGCGGCAAGCGATTGGCACACAACAGTTGCCACCGAGCCAAGTGATTACTTCGATCGCGCTGTTTATGACGCTGCTCTTGATGTCGCCGGTCTGGAAACAGGGCTGGGACGAGGGAATCAAACCTTACACCGATGGCGAACTCTCGATCGAAGAGGCTTTCACCCGCACCGTCGAGCCGATGCGGCGGTTCATGGCCCATCAGATTCAGCGCACCAAGAACGACGACGATGTGTTCTTGTTTTTGGGCTACATGCCGAGCGAAATCGACGAAGCGACTGGCGAGCCATTCGAGAACTACGCCTACTACGAGCCGGCCGACGACGAGCGTCTGGTGCCTTTGCAAGCGCTCATTCCGGCCTTCATGCTGAGCGAACTCAAGACGGCGTTCTTGATAGGCTTTCAGATTTACTTGCCGTTTGTAATTCTCGACATTGTGGTCGCCAGCATCACGATCTCGATGGGCATGCTGATGTTGCCCCCCGTGTTGATTTCGTTGCCATTCAAGTTGCTATTGTTCGTGCTCGTCGACGGCTGGACCCTCATTGTGGGCATGTTGCTCGATAGCTTCGAAGTGTTTTGGTGAGAACCAGAGGGCAGCACGCAGCACGCAGCGGGCAGCGGGCAGTGTTTTTTGGCTTATCATTCCGCATTCATCATTCCGCATTTCCATTTATGTCTCCCGAAGATGCTATCGACATTAGCCGTCAGGCGATGCTGATCACGCTGCTTGTGGCGGGGCCGGTTTTGTTGGCTGGCATGATCGTCGGGTTGTTGATTGGGCTGGTGCAGGCGCTCACCCAGATTCAAGAACAAACCGTTGCGTTTGTGCCGAAGCTGGTGGCGATGGTGGCTGTGCTGGCGATTACGCTCCCCTGGGTACTCACCAAGCTGGTCGAGTACTCGGTCGAACTCATTAGCGACATCCCCCGGTTCATGTAACGGATGCAGTGGCTCGAAACATTTCTGCTCGCCAAGGTCGCCGTGTTTGTGTTGATACTCACGCGCATCGGGGCGCTCGTATTCACCGCGCCGCTGTGGCGAATGGAAACGGTGCCGATGCAGGTTCGTGGGCTGCTCGCCGTGACGCTGTCACTGCTCGTAATGCCGCTCTACGCTCACGTCAACCTCATCGGCATGGACAACCTGTTTGCCTTCATGCACCTTGTGCTTAACGAGATGCTGGTGGGTCTGCTCATCGGCTTGGGAATGGCGATCTTGGTGGGCGGCATCGAAGTCGGTGGCCAAATCGTGAGCCAGCTCAGCGGCATGCAGTTGGCCGAAATTACAAATCCCACATTCGATTCGAGCGTGTCGGTGTTTACGCAGCTTTACTACTACGTCACGATGGCCGTGTTTGTCATCATTGGCGGTCATCGCATGACCATGCAGGCGTTGCTCGAAACATTTGAGTGGGCTCCGCCGGGACAGGCGGCACTCGATAGCTCTTACTTAGAAACCTTGCTGGCGGTACTCACACAGAGTTTTCAACTCGGCATTCGCGCGGCGGCTCCACTGATGATCGCGTTGTCGGTATCGACCCTGGTGCTGGGACTGATCAGCCGCACGATGCCCCAGATCAATGTCATCGCCGTCGGCTTTGGACTCAACAGCGTTATCACCATCAGTGGAATTCTGCTAACGATCGGCGCTTTCGCCTGGACGTTTTGTGACCCGATGATCGAAACCCTCGAAGCCCTACAAGGAGTGGTCGCTGCGCGAGGGGGCTAGGATCTGGGAACTGGGGCCTCGTACGTTCGCGTTGCTGATTGGCCTCATCGCCTCGTTACAATTCGCTTTCCCCAGCACCTAGCCCCCCAACCCCCAGCCTCTAGCCGTGGCCGAATCTTCTGGTGAAAAGCAGTTCGATGCCACGCCTCATCGGCGGCAGCAGGCACGGCAGAAGGGCCAAGTGGCATTTAGCCAAGACCTGGGATCGGCGCTGCTGCTGGTGGTGTCGGCCGTTTTGCTGAAGTGGATGGCAGGCAAAGTGATTAGTTATTCAAAGCAATCGCTGACCGAAGGACTCGGGACGCTCAGGCCGCTCGACGCCGATACGTTGCTCGTAAGCGGTACGATACAGCAGGAACTGGCGAGCGTTTCGCTGGTGCTGCTGCCGATGATGGGCGCGCTGATGCTGGCGGCCATTATTGCGAGTGTTGGTCAACTTGGTTTTTTGTGGGTGCCCGAGCGACTGGTACCCGATGTGAGCCGGCTCAATCCGATCAGTGGATTGGGGCGAATCTTCTCGTTGCAGGGTACCGCCAAACTCGGTTTTGGGATGCTTAAGGTTGTAATTGTTACGATCGTGGCGCTTTCGCTGCTCTACGCCAATCAGGCGACGATCTTGCAGGCTAGCTCGATGACGCTGCCTCAAATTGCTATGGCACTCGGCGGTCTGTCGATTGATCTGTTGCTGTGGGTTGGCGGCGCGCTGCTATTGCTCGCATTGCTCGACTTCGCGTTCCAAAAATGGAAACACGAACAAGACCTCAAAATGACATACCAAGAGATGAAAGATGAAATGAAAAATATGCAGGGCGATCCACAGGTCGCCCAACGCCGCCGCCAGATACAGCGGCAGATGGCGATGAACCAAATGGGGCTGGCGGTCCCCAAGGCCGATGTGGTCGTCACCAACCCCACGGAACTCGCGATCGCCATTCAGTATGACCCGGCTACGATGCGAGCCCCGGTGGTGGTCGCCAAAGGGGCGGGAGTGCTCGCCCAGCGTATTCGTCGCCTCGCGCTCGAGAACAACGTGCCGATCGTCGAACGCAAACCACTCGCGCGGTTGCTCTACAAAGAAGTCGACGTCCATCACCCTGTGCCCGATGGCAGCTACGCGGCCGTGGCCGAAGTGCTGGCCTATGTCTATCAGCTCAAGGGTAAGAAGTTGCCGGGGCGTGCGGCATGAAGCATTCAGCATTCAGCGTTCAGCTATCAGCCAGAGTCGCCGCTGCTTCGCAGCGATCAGGAATTCTCGATCCGACAGCGAGGTTAATCGCGAGCGATTCCCGAGGTAAAAGAAGATTGCGTTGACCCGCGAGTGTCGATACACTTTAGGCCGATCGTGGTATGTCTGTTATCTTCCATTCATCCAATCACATTTCCGAGACGAGTGATTAAATGGACCAAAACCCTTACGCGAGCCCCACGACGCTAAGCTCGGGGCTGGGTAAAACCGTGTCAGAATTCGACACTGTTCCTTCTCGGTGGAAACGTTTCGGCAATATGTTCGTCGACAATTTTGCCATGCGAATTGTTGCGGTCGTTGTCGTTATTGTACTATTAAACACAGGTATACTTTCAACTGACTCTGTCGATGATCCGAACAGCAGCCCTATTACGCTGTTCGATATTACATTGAGCTTGGGCACGCTCTTCGGATATTACCTGTTGACGGAAGGAATTATGCAGCGAAGCTTGGGTAAGATGTTGACCGGAACCAAAGTGGTTCGCACCGATGGCGGCACACCGACGATTGGCCAAATCATCGGGCGAACGGCTGCCCGCTGCATACCTTTCGATCAGCTCTCGATCTTTTTTCACGACGACAACCGATGTTGGCACGACTCTCTATCGGGCACGCGTGTTGTGCATATCGATAAAGACTGAAGAAGCGATCGGACCTTAGGCGGCCGTTATGAGAGACCTGTACTCGCATTCACGGAGTAGCCATACCGTTCAAAGTACGTCGCCCAGCGCTCGGCGACTTTCTGCTCGACATCATCGGGTAGTGTGAAGCGGTTCGTTTGATACTCGCTCGACTCTTCGAGATACTTTTCGATACCGGGCTCGATGCGGGCGAAGTCGCCCAGGTCGAGGGTGTCGTAAACCGAACGCATCGTGTCGCGGGGATTTTCGACGAGGTCTTCATAGCGAATCTCGCTGAGATGACCTGCCGGTATAAGGTGGCGGTCTGCTTCGTAAGCTTCGTACATCCGCTCGAGGTTTTGCAACACTTCTTCTTCAATCCAGTCGTACTCTTCGAGGTCGGGCTGCAAGCCTTGAACATCGGCCAGCGTTTTCCATAGTCGCACGGTCGACGGATAGAGTTTGAACGGGTCGCGGGCAATGTGAACAAACTTGGCGTTGGGAAAGACCTCGAGCAGCGACTTCACCCGCGCCGTGTGCGGCGGTGACTTGAGCACGACTCGCTTGTTGTCGCGCACGGCGACTGATTTGACGAACATCTTCAGTGTCGATTGCCACCGGCGACGCTGGCGCTTCGGCACATCGCGCAGGGTCAGGTAGTCGCTGTGGACCGGTCCATCGTGAGGGAAGACCCAGCAGAGATAGGGCGAAGGCAATCCGAGATTCACTAGCGCGAATTCGTCTTCTTGGGGACGATCCCAGCCGAGCGGGACGTTGTCCATCGGCCGATGCTTGGGCAGCAACCACGACGTCAGCGGCGCGATCCAGCGGCGGGTGAATAAGAAATGCTGGGGGGCGAAACACTCGTAGGTCGAGGGAAAGGTGTGCTCGGGATCGCAGATCAAGAATTCGTGTAACAAAGTCGTGCCGCTTCGCCAATGGCCCAACACAAACAGTGGCGGTGCCGCCAGAGTTTGACGGCGAATCTTGCGGCCATAGAGCAGCGATTGCACCCCGCCCGCCACGCTGTTGAACATCGAACAGGGAGTGATCGTCGCGGCGGTAATCATATTGCGAGGCGTGAGCCGGCAATTGTGCTTCATCAATAGCTTGAGCCAAGTACCGAAGCGCATGCCGTGCCAAAATCGGGGCGTCAAAACCCCATAGCGGTGCGTTGGGTCTTTCGAGTAGCGCGGTGTGATCGACGGCGGCATAACAGCGCAGTGAAGGGGGCGAGTGGCGTTGCCATGAAGTTACCACGCGGCTAACGCCCGGCACAGACGAGAATTCCGCTTACTTCTTGGGATGCACCACTTCGCGCGCCAGGCCGACTTTTTCGAGCAGCAGAATCGTCCAATAGGTGAGGTCGATCTCCCACCAGCGATGGCCGTGGGCGGCCGAGCGTGGCTGGGCGTGGTGGTTGTTGTGCCAACCTTCGCCATTGGTGCAAAACGCCACCAACCAGTGATTTTTGCTATGATCCTTGGTTGTGTAATTGCGATAGCCCCACAGGTGCGTCACTGAGTTCACCGCCCATGTGATGTGCCACACATAGACGGTCCGCACAAACACTCCCCACACAAGCACGCTCATGCCAAATTGCCACGCCTGCCATGTCATGCCGTACATGAGCCAACCGGCGAGAAGTCCGAGACCGTAGATGACGAAGACATGGGCCATGTAGATCCAGTAGGCGAGCATATTGCGCTCGAGGCGGAAGTAGAACGGATCGCGGAGCAAGTCGCGCGCGTAGCGATCGTAGAAATCGGCGGTCGCCATGTACTTGTTCTGATAAATCAGCCAGCCGATGTGGCCCCATAAAAAGTCGACCCAGGGGCTGTGGGGATCGCGATCATGGTCGCTAAATTGGTGATGCATGCGATGGATGGCGACCCACCGCGCCGGCGCGTCTTGCAGGCTGCAAACACCGAGAATCGCCAGTGTATGCTCCAGCCACTTCGGCACCACCATGCCGCGATGTGTGAGAATGCGGTGGTAGGCAAGGTTGATGCCGAGCGAGCCAAAAATGTAATTACCGATGAACACGAGCGCGACGCCCGTCCAGCTAAAGAACTGGGGCACGAATGCTAGCAGCGCAAGTGCGTGAATCGAGATAAAGCCAATGACGTAGGGCCAAAATATCTCGGTCGTCGAGGCAGGCGGACGCTCGAGCCGCAACGGCGCGACACCGAGATCGGCGTCGATGCCCTCGGCATGAATGTCTTCGATTGGCTCACCGGGCGGGGGGGCTAGTTGGGCGCTCATGCTAAACAACTCAAGTGGCAGGAAGACAAACGGTGACGCATCAGTTGGTCCCGCAATGGGCAATTCGAGGTCACAGTATAACTGCAACTTGTGAAATTAGGTAAACCGCGAATCACGACGGGAATCAACTCGGCTGGTGACCCAATAGTGAAACGCCGGACCGATGGGGCGATTGTATCAGGCCAGCGTCTGGTGGCCAATCGAGACTAATGTGCTAGTTCGAAGCTTTAGCTGTGTGCTTCGGGAGCTTTACGGTGCGCGAACACCTGTCCGGAATCAGCATCTGACGCGTTCCAAATTGGCCACCGCCGGCCCCCATACTCTTCCAACCGCTCCACACCAATGCCGTAAGTCGCCTCTAGCGAATCGGCCGTAACGACATCGGCTGTCGCCCCCGCAGCGACGACGTGGCCTTCGCTCATCAGCAGTGTTTGCTCGAATTGCCGTACGATTTCTTCAACGTGGTGGGTAATCATCGCGACGGCAGGCGTCGCTGGTTCGGCCATCAGCTTGCCGAGCCAAGCGAGGAATCGCTCCCTGGCCGCCGGGTCCATGCCGGCACATGGTTCATCGAGCACCATTAGCAGGGGATCGGTCATGCGCGCACGAGCGACGAGCGCCTGCTGCCGTTCGCCTTGCGAGAGAATCGCCAACGGCTTAGCTGCCAGTGCCGAGATTCCCATCGATTCGAGCAAGTTCGATGCCGCATTGTAATCGTCACCTGTCACGGCGTCGGGCGTTCGTAGTCCCATCTGTCCCAAGCGGCCAGAGACAACAAACGAAAGCGTCGAATCCGCTTGCGATGCGTAGGCCAACACTTCGGCCGACACCCAACCGAGCCGGGAGCGTAACTCGCGGAGGTCGACCAGTTCTTCGCCAAACCGCTTGACACTGCCGCTGGTGTGCCAGCGATAGCCACAGGCGACTCGCATGAGCGATGTCTTGCCCGAGCCATTAGGCCCCAAGATGGCCCAGTGCTGGTTCGGTTCGATTCGCCAGTCGACGCCGTTGAGGATGTCGGTTGCTTGTTGGCGGTAGCCGACGTTTTGAAGTTCGATCAGGGGCGGAGTGTCGGGCATTGCTAGAAGTTAGCCACTGCAATTGGAAACCGACAGTCGCGGACGGCAAACGCGGTCGCCTGCGTTTTGCGAGCGTTGACTTCACGACTCGGTGCGCCGAACTACACAGCCGTTTTGTGATTTCGATTGCTTCCTTTACTTCCTTTTCGCTGACTTCTTGGCAGGCGATTTTTTCGACTTAGCCTTCTTTTTCGCGGTCGATTTGCTCGCCACGGTGGCCTTCTTTGCCGACTTCTTACTTGTTCCGCCGAAAATATTCTCCCAGTTGTCGGCGAACTGTTTGTTGGAACCAACCCGTACAACACTCATGGTAACCGCTACTCCGTTGATCGAATTCAAACTTCATCAATCGCGAACTACTCGCGATTGATCGAGACGAACCATTAGTCTTTCACTCAGGAGGATTACCGTCAATGGTCTCGCGCTGGGAAGTTAGGTGTGCCTGTAGTCGACGCTTCGCGATGGCGAGCGCGCAGATGACCAACATCACGCCGCCACTGAACAGACAAACATAGCGGGCACCCATGCCGAAGATGTCGCTGCTGCCAATGGCCATCGGAAACAAACTTGCGCAGAGCCGATAGCCGAGATTACCGTTCCGCATACAGACTTCGACCGCGATAGTGAAACGCTCGTCGCTGGCGAGCCCCACCAGCCGCGAGAGTTGGTTCGTCAACAGCAGCGTGGTGGCAACGAACGCGATGATCGTGACCACAACGGGCCAGCCGTAAGCGAAGGCGTCGACCTTACCAGAACCGAGTGCGCCGATCACGACGTAAACGAGCAACAGTAATGCAAGTCGCACGATCCACCGGCTGACGATCGCCTTGCGCTCGGGTAGCCAATGACCGATCAACATGCCGATGCAGATCGGAAGCAGCAGCAATCGCAAAATGTCGATCACGGTTTGCTCGATCGGCATCGAGAATTCCGACGCTAAGTGACTCGGCACAAACATTCGCAGGACGAGCGGTGTGACGACCAAACAACTGGCTGTCGAAGCACAGGTGGCCGTGATCGATAGGGGAACATTGCCGCGCCCCAGATAGGTGTAGATGTTCGAGAGTGAGCCGCTGGGGAGCGCCGTGAGCAGCACCAGCCCGAGCACGATCTCGTCGGGCACTCCGGTGAGCCGACCAAACAGGAGCGCAACGATCGGCATGACCAGGAATTGCAGGATCAGCACCCAAGCGACGGGACCTGGGCGTCGGGCAATGGCACGAAACTCGCCCACAGTGAGTGTGACCCCCATGCCGAGCATGGTGACGAACAGTTGTACGGCAGTGATCGCCTGTTCGTTAGTGCTGTAGAATTTGAAAAAGTCGCTCACAGGTCGATGCCAATCATTTGTCGTTGTTGCATCGTGTGAGTGTGAATGAGCTTCGCTTGCACGGCAAGGTGAATCTCGCACCGATTGTCGCCACGAACAACCTTCCTATAGACATAATGAACGGCAACTTCCTTGGAAATGACTATGCAAGCTGGGAAATTTCTCGTCTTTGGTGCGAGTGGAGGTATCGGCTCGGCCCTCGCCCGGCGGCTCGTCTCCAGTGGCTCGCAGGTGATGCTTGCCGGTCGTAATCGGGAGAAACTCGAGTCGTTGGCGACAGATATTGACCAACCGCTGGCAGTTGTCGACGCGATCGACACGACAGCTGTGGAGGATTGCTTCAAAGCGACCCTCGAGCGGTTCGGCAGCCTCGATGGTGTCGCGAACTGTGTTGGCACGATTCTGCTGAAGCCAGCCCACCTGACCAGCGACGATGATTGGCAGCAAACGCTGGCGACCAACCTGACCACGGCATTCGCCACCGTCAGGGCTGCTGGGCGAACGATGCGAAAGACGGGGGGCTCGGTGGTGCTGATCTCGACGGCTGCCACGCAGATTGGCCTCGCCAACCACGAAGCGGTCGCGGCTTCGAAGGCGGGCGTGAATGGGCTCGCCATCTCGGCTGCGGCGACCTATGCGTCTTCTGGACTACGATTCAACGTCGTCGCACCGGGGCTTGTCGAAACACCGCTGACCGAGCGTATTTGGTCGAACCCTTTCGCGGCCGCTGCCTCGCGCGAGATGCACGGTGTCGGCAGGTTAGGCAAGCCCGACGACATCGCTTCGGCAATCGCCTGGTTGCTCGACCCCGAGAATAGCTGGATCACGGGCGAGGTGATTTCGGTCGATGGGGGATTAAGTCGCGTGCGTGCCCTGCCCCGCCGTTCGCCGGGCTAATTCAGACTGCCAGGCGGTTTTTTTGGTAGGATAGAAGGGACTCAAGCAGCGCAACAACCGAGCGTCGAAAGCAACCTCATGGCTAACAGAAACACCCTGGGCGGCGTCATTCACACGTACCAAAAGTACGACCCAATACGCTTCCCCAGCCCCACCGAACCGCCCCCCGACATGGTTTCAGGCGCGTTTGAACACATGCTGATGTTCGGCGAGCGGCGCGAACTGACTGACGAAGAACTGGCCCGCGCAATTCGGCTCGATCCAAGCCAGATCGCCGGTTTGGGCCCCAGCATCGATGCGCTGAGGGCGATGCTCGAAGAGCGAAAACGGAAAATCCTGGCACGATTCGAGACGCGAAAGGCACGCAAAAGAGCTCGCAAAGCTTACGAGGCGGCGGCTCGCGAAGTCGATGCGCCCCGCGATTTGCGTGGTCGGTTTGAACAAGCAGTGCGGACCGAACAGATTCGCGATCTTGAACGCTTGTGGTACGCGGCGGGCGACGACAACAGCGACTTCGCGCGGCGTCTCGTACAACTCGTCGACCGGCTGAGCGACAAGTACCAAGTCGACGAACTTGAGGCAAAATACACATTCACCGGCCGCGAGACGATGACGGTGCCCGAGGCACTTGAGGTCAAGGAGGAGCTCGAAAAGATCGACGAATTGCTCAAGCAACTCGAAGAGGCCGCCGAGACGGCACAAATTGGCATCATCGACATGGAGATGCTCAGCGAATTTGCCGAGCCGGGCGATGTCGATCAGCTCAGCGACCTTCAACAACAAGTGCAAAACTACCTTCGCGAGATGGCCGAACAGCAAGGACTCGAGCAATCGGGCGGTAGCTTTCGGCTCACTCCGAAAGCCTATCGCATCTTTCAAGGTAAGTTACTCGAACGGCTGTTCGGCGAAATCACTGCGTCACGAACCGGTCGCCACCAGGGAGCCATCGTTGGCGAGGGGGCGGTCGAAATGCAGTCGACGCGGCCCTACGAGTTTGGCGACTCGGTTGCCAACATGGATGTGCCAAGCACGTTTGTGAACGCATTGCTAAGGTCAGTCAACGAACGACCCTTGCGATTGCACTCCGACGATATCGTGATTCACCGCACCCGCAACACGCCCAAGTGTGCGACCTGTGTGCTCATGGATATGAGCGGGTCGATGCGGTACGACGGGCAGTACATCAACGTCAAACGGATGGCACTAGCGCTCGAAGGGCTCATCCGGGGCGAATATCCGGGCGACTGGCTCCACTTCATCGAGATGTACAGCTTTGCCAAGTCGGTGCCGCGTGGAAAGCTGATTAACCTGATGCCCAAGCCGGTGACGATCACCAATCCGGTTGTGCAGTTGCGAGCCGACATGAGTCGAGACGATATCAGCGAATTTCAAGTGCCGCCCCACTTTACCAACATTCAGCACGCGCTATCACTCGCACGTCGAATGCTCTCGGTTCAAGACACGCCCAACCGGCAAATCGTGCTCATTACCGACGGTTTGCCAACCGCCCATTTCGAGGACGAAATGCTCTACCTTCTCTATCCGCCTGATCCGCGGACCGAGCAGGCCACGATGCGCGAAGGCATGCTCTGTAAACGCGAGGGAATCACGATCAATTTGTTCCTGCTGCCGAGTTGGTCGCAGACCGAAGAAGACGTGCGGTTCGCTTATCGACTGGCCGAATCGACCACCGGGCGGGTATTTTTCACGGCCGGCCGTGATCTCGACCGCTATGTCGTTTGGGACTATCTGTCGCGACGCCGTGATATTGTTTCGTAGATTTCCGTTCCATCTGGTGGACTATCTTGCCCAGACCGCATGTCTTGCGCCACAATGCCAGCTAGTGGAGTTGGGCTGGAGTCGTGATTCGGGTCACAAGGGCGCCGCGAGTGTGGTCAAATTTTGTTGGCCATCGCTGCCGACAACTTTCTTTGTGTACTTCGCTTTTGCTGGCTAATGGCCCACCACACGGAAAACAACCAGGAGGTTGCAACGTGACGAATTCAACTCAATGCTGCTGGAATCTTGCCTCGCTTGCTGCGGCGCTGCTGTTATTGCCTCATGTCGATGCGGCCACACCGGCCGATCAATTGCTGCCAGCCAATACGGCTGGCTTCGTGGCTATCGCGAATCCGGCGGAGTTTGAACGCAAATTTGATGAAACCGATTTGGGACACCTCGCCGTCGATCCATCGATGAAGCCCTTTGTCGATCAAATCCGCGATCAATTGACCCGACGGCTGGGCAATTTGCAGGAAAGAATCGGCATTACGTTCGACGAGCTGCGTGGCATCGCGTCGGGAGAGCTCGCACTTGCGATTATTCCGCAAGCGAAGGGGCCAGCCACTTCGGTGCTGACGGTCGATACTGCGGGGAATTCGGATGCCCGCGATGCACTCATCGCTCGCATCGAGAAACACTTGGCTACCGACGGCGCGACTCGCACCAGCGTGTCGGTCGGCACTACCGCAATCACCGTTCAAACGGTTCCCCCGACGAACGACAAACCCCAGCACGTCGCCGCTTGGTTCGTGATCGAAGAACAGCTCGTCGTGACAAGCAGCGTGGATGTCGCCAAGCAATTGGCCGCTCGTTTCGGCACGCCGGGTGGTGAGTCTCTCGCGACTAGTGCGAGCTACCGCTACTGCATCGATCAGGTGCAGAAAACGAATGGAGACGTAGTCGCCGATTTGCGGTGGTTCGTCAATCCGTTTGCTTATGGCGACGCTGTGCGGAGCGTCGCGCTATACGAAGGTCGCATCGATAAAGACGAAAAAGCCTCGACGATGCTTCGCGACCAGGGATTCGACGCGGTGAAGGGCATGGGCGGGTTCCTGTATGTGGCTCTCGATGATCAACACGACTTCGTTCACCGAACTGCGATCCACGCCCCAGCCGACTTGGCTGCGACATCGCCCGACAAGTACCGCCTAGCGATGCGAATGCTCAAGCTCCCCAACCGCGATGAAATGGAAGCCGAGAAATGGGTGCCGCGGATGATTGCGAGCTACACGACGGCTAACATCGACCTGCTGAACGCCTTCGACACAGTCGATTCGCTGTTCGATGCGATCGCCGGTTACAATGACGCGTTCAAAACGATGATCGACCGCTTCGAGAACGACCCATTCGGACCACAAATCAAGTTTCGCGACCAAATCATCAAGTGCCTCGGCACACGCGTGTCACTGGTGAACGATTACGTGCTGCCGATCACACCACAGAGCGAGCGATTTTTGCTGGCGATTGAAATACAGCCCGACAAGGTCGACACGCTTAGTGCGGCGATCGGCAAGTACGTCGAAAGCGATGGCTACAAGAAAATCAAGATCGAAGACGCTCCTTCGGGAACCGACGCCTGGGAATTTCAGCCGCTCGAAGAGACTCCCACCAGCGGATACGAGCAAGACAGCTTGCTTCCCGGCATCGGCCCGCAAGAGGAGGAGAACAACGACAATGACGAGCGACTGCTCATCCGTTCGGCTGTGGCTGTCACGCCAGCCTACCTGCTGATCGCGTCGGATGTGGAATTGCTGCGGCAGGCATTCCGCCAAAATCGCGAAGCGACCGAATCGCTGGTCGAGAGCTTCGACTTTGAAGACGTCATGAATTCGCTCGCAACTTATGGCAGTAACGAGCGTTCGAGTTGGTCGTTCTATCGCACCGACGAACGGTTGCGGCCTGGCTATGAGTTGCTCCGCCAAGGCAAGATGCCCGAGTCAGAGACATTTCTCGGACGTGTGCTCAACGAATTGCTCACCAGCAGTGACGAAGAAGACAATCGGCTGATTCGCAAACAGCGAGTCGAAGCCGACCAACTTCCGAGCTTTGAACTCACTCGTCGCTACTTTGGCCCGGCTGGTCAGACAGTGCGAAGCGACGACGACGGTTGGCTCGTGAGTGGGGTCTTGCTGGCGAAGTAGCAGTCGGACTGAAGGTGTCTCGCGTCCGCCAGGACGCGAAGAACTATCGACGAAGCTGATCGTCGCCGGTGGCTGTCGAATTAGCGACTCTTACGTTCGCGGGAAAGCCGATATCGCCGCGACGTAACTCTTCGACTTGTTCGAGCAAGATACGTCGCACTTCAAGCACCGCCTGCGGATGTCGGTGAACCGAAAGGTGATCGGCCGGCACGACGATTTGCGACTGCAATTGCGGTAACTCGTCGAGCTTTGCACTCGCCAGCGAAACGACGCCGTCGCCTTCGCCGGTGAAGTAGGCGGCAAAACCTTCTTCGGGCTGGCGTCCAACAATGTTGTGATATCCAACCCAGGGTGCCGGCTCGGCGGTAATGAGTCGGCCGAGCAAGACCGAATCGGGCGAGAGCGAGTCAATGCTGGTACGAATGTCGAGTGGTGCGTCGGGGCGGAGCAAGTCGCGGTTTTTTGCAATCAGTTGGGCTCGACTATTGCGGAATCTCATCGGCACGTCTATCAGCTTGGCACCGAGCCACCGAGTGGTGTTGTTAGCGAATTCGCTTCCCCTGTGTGGTGTGCCGATTGTCACCACGCGCCGAACCGACGGGTTAGGTTGAAAGAAGAAAACGTCGCCAAGGTTTTGTTTAAGTTCGTCGTCGGCGCGAAACTCGGCAAGCGAATGGTCGCTAATTGTCGACCAGAAGTGGTTCTCGGCATCGACGCTCTGTAGCCGCGACACGAGCCCCCCCATGCTATGCCCGACCAGCACGGTTTGGTCGAGCGCTGGACGGCGATGCTCAGGATCAATGGTGTTGCGTGCGTCGACTAGCGATTGACGCATGTGCGCCGCGCTTATCCAAAAGGGTTGCCCGGTCGGATAGAGGTAGAACCAGAACTGATAATTGTCGCGAATTGCCGGGTCGCTACGCAAGTCGTTGAACATCTCCATCCATGTGGCGGGGCTCGACCATAGGCCATGAACCATGACGACCGGCATTTTGTGGGAGTCATAAGGCTCCAGCATATAGAGACCTTGCAACTGCTCGACGCGGTCAGGCATCAACAGGCCGACGGTCGAGATATCGTCTTGATCGAACTGAGGATGATTCAAAAAATACGCGAGCGGTGTGCTCAAATCTGACTCCAGCGGAACTCGTGTGCCGGCGACTTCGAGCAAGTCGCGATCGAGCGAGTCGTGAAGTTCCAGCACAAAGCGAGGCTGACCGTTGCGTGCAATCGCGGTCGACGCCGACTCGTCAATACGAAGGAATGCGGTGACGGGAAACGCCAAGCCAGGCGGATAGTAACTTTCGGCCGGGTCTTCGCCTTCGTGCGGTTTGCGGACACCGATTAAAGGAACGCCCAAGCCGTAGGTGTGATAGTGATTCGTCAGTCCTTTGAGCTCGTAATCATTCACAAATTCGAAATGGTCGAGATCGTCGGCATGCCATCCGCTGCTGAAAAGCTGAACGTCGAAACCGCAGGTGTGGCTCGCCGTTTTGATTGTCGCGCGTGAACCAGGCTTGATGGCGTCGTGTTTTTGCACGATGCGCAAAGTCTCTTCGAGCGCCTGGTTATAGATATCGCACGCGCCACGAAACTGGGGATCGTAAGGATTGCGCATCGCGCCGTGCTCGGCGTCGAACAGAAAATGGTAGGCGTGCATCAGCGATGTACTGTAATGCGACAGTGCTAATTCGCGATTACGCCCCTCAATTCGCTTTCCTTCGATATAGGCTAATTCTGCGACGGCGTACTCTAGCTCGGGCGATTTTTCGCGCTCCGTGAGAATAGCGAGCTGTGTAATTGCATCGGCCGGCGAGTCACTCCACTTCTTCTCAAGATCGAAGCGCCTGAGCAGTTGTTGTGTACGTGAACTCGGTTCGATGCCATTGCGAGAGAAATGCTTAAGCGAACTAGCCAGTCGATTCTCGGGAGTCTCGCGAACGCTGACCCACTGCGTCTTTGTCGCGCAACCGGCAAAGCTCGTCGCTAAAGCGACGAGCCATATTCCGGCATATCGGCAATAGAAAAGACTCGAACGCATGGAGCTCTCGCACTAGATGGAATGCGGCGAGAGCCTAGTTCAGTCACCCGGGCGGGTCAATTGCGCTTAGCCGACCATCTCGCAGCTAGCACCCGACCCGAGATCGCTCAGTGCAATCGGATGCTGCAGGATTTGATAGGTCGAGCTTCGCGAGTCATTGTGGGCGGTCGCGTCGGTACCGTTGAACTCATCGTCAAATTCGCGAGCCGCATCGTCGAGTTCACCCCGCAAAATGCGAACCGACTTCGGCGCTTCGAGAGCAATCGTGACGCGGTTTCCCGCGATGCGGCGAATTTCGACAGTGATGTCGTCGCCAATTTGAATTCGCTGACCAGATTTTCGACTAAGGACGAGCATCTTAATTCCTTGCAAGTAACCGTTGAGGGCGGTGGCTCCATCCGATGGAGACGCAATCGCGATGTGCGACGCTGCGAATTGGGAGCACGTCGTGTGCCAGATTCAATCGATTCATCTGTCGAGCGAATAATTCACTGAAATCACTGAATTCGTTCAGCTAGCGAAGACAGCAGGTGTGTGTCTCTTGAATCCCAAACACAACAAATCTCGCCGTCGATGTCCCAAAACGAGACGCGATTCCGATTATGGGACGAGTCGGCCGAGTGACTAGCGCGTTGACCAACACCCGCACCCCTTGCAATCGTTGGGCGATTGCGCGACGGTAGCATTGCAAATTCATGACTCTTGGAGCCGCAACAATGGATAAACGACCGACCCTCGAATTAGGGCAATGCCGCAAGCGGCAGTCGAGTTTATTGGCCGAGATGGCCCGTCGCGGGATCGATCAGGTACTCGTAACACGGGCTGATACCATTACTTGGCTGACCGGCGTTTACCTGGGACCGCTGCTAGAATCAGCGGCAGTGCTCGACGCCGAGGGATCGCTCACGCTCTGCCTGCCCACGCGTAAAGCCGAAACACCGGCGGCGGCTGACCGTGTGGTTTCGTATGAAGCAAAGTGGTTGTCGACGATGCGCAACGATCAAGCCGAGGCGTGTGTCGCGGCATTGCTGATGGAATTATCGCCACGACGAACTGCGGGCGCGGAATTCTCGAAATACAACCGGCACGCCGCTGAGCGATGGTTGTGCGACTGGGTCGATGTGGAACCAGCAATTTGGCAGCTTCGTCGCCGCAAGCATGCTGATGAACTGACATTGCTGGCCTTCGCCAATGAGGCGAATCGGCAGATGTACGAGCGCGCCCGCGACATCATCACGCCAGGGCTTAACGAGCTCGACTTGTACTGCGAGTTGTACCGCGTAGCTGTCGAGTCGCTCGGCGAGCCTCCGACTTACTTTGGCCAAGATTTCCGCTGCGCAGCGCGAGGCGGATCGCCACGCGACCGCAAGTGCGAAGCGGGCGAACTGTGGATTCTCGATCTGGGGGTCGGCTACCGAGGTTACTATTCCGACAACGCGCGGACCATCGCGGTCGGCGGCGAACCAACGGCCGCGCAACAGCAAGCCTGGCAGCTTCTGGTCGATGTGTTTCCAGTCATTGCGCAGTTCGTGAAACCAGGAGCGAGTTGCAAGCAGCTCTACGAAACAGTGCTTGCACAACTTAAGCCTTCCGAACCGTGGCTGTTCAATCATCATCTGGGACATGGCGTCGGCCTCGCACCCCACGAGGGGCCGCACCTCAATCCGAATTGGGACGACACGTTCGCCGAGGGAGATTTCTTCACCGCCGAACCGGGGCTCTACCACGATGACTTGAAAGCCGGCATTCGGCTGGAGCAGAACTACTGCGTTACGGATGATGGTGTCGAGTTGGTGACCGATTGGCCGCTGGGATTGTAGAGTCCGTTGTATTGACCACGTTATCGTTCCACAGCCAAATACTATTGCCGACCGCCGAATAACTTCTCGAGCCGACTCACCAGCTCATTCATCGCTGCGAGTTCTTCGCGCGAAAGTTCTCCATCGCCGTTAGCGTCGGCTCGATCGCGCATGCGAAGCAGTAGACGGGTTTCAGCCGTCGCGTCGACGACTTCGAGTCGGTCCCCCGTTACGGCTGGTTTGCCATCGGCTCCGACGCCGTACAGCAATCGTGCGAGCAGTTCGATGTCGGAGAAGCCGATCTCTTGGCCTAACATCGCTTGGCGAATGCCGACCGCTTGGCGGACCACCACAAGCTTGAGCGAAGGACAAACATAGAGCCGCTGATTGCCCGCACCGGCGGCCATCACCATGTCGGTCGGGCCGTCGAACTTATCGCGGTACAAGTCGGTACCGCGCCGCACAACGCGCTGGCGACCAACCAGCTCAGCAGGAACTGGCTTCGCCAGCCACCAGGTGATTCCGTACCCAGGGTTGGCCTCGGAACCTTTGAAGCACTCGGCTAGGTTTTCGCGCGAGACGAGCTGCTTGCCATGCCATTCGCCTTGCTGAATGACGAGCTGGCCGAACTTGGCCCAATCGCGAGCCGAAATCGACACGCCCGAAGATAAATGAGGTTGGCCATCTTGCCCCATTCGCCAGCGACCGACGTCGATTCCCAGCGGGTCGAATAATTTATTGCGGTAATACTGTTCGACCGACAGCTTCTGAGGCTTAAGCTTTCGCGAGAGAAACTCGCCGAACACTTGATAGGCAGTCGATCCGTAGCTGAAGTCTTCGCCAGGTGCCGCCATCGCACGTTTGCCAATTGCGTCGGCGAATGCCGGTGGCACACCCACGCCTGTTCGCAGTCCACTTGTGAGCGACAGCAATTGTCGAACGGTGATTTGGTTTTTTTGTAAGTCGTCCTGCCACTCAGTGATTGTGTCGGCCAGCTTTTCGTCAAAGCGAAAGAGCCCCTCATCGACAGCAATCGCAGCGACCACACCGGTGAAACTCTTCGTGCCGCTCGCAAGCTCGTGAGGCCAATTGGCAATTCCACCGTTATCGTATTGCTCGAAGACGACTTTTCCATCGATCATCACGAGCAGCGAGATGCCCAACTTCGCGGCGCTGTATTCGGCAGCCAGCTTATGATGGACGGAATTGGCAGGGTTGGGCGTCGCGGCGACTGTCAATTTAAGGTGTCCGAGTAAAGTCCCAGTGATTGTCAATAGAATGAGTAAAGTGAGTCGCATGTGGATTGTTTCTTCGATGAGTATAAAGGGAAGATAGCCGACGAGGTACTAGGTTGAGAAAAAATGAGACTGGCTCCGCCTATCGCTGTGTGAGTGCCAGGAGACGACCACAAGTGCGGTGCGCGTCCCACTATTTCACAACCTTGTGTGTCGGCCATTGATTCTGCGTGTTTCAGCTTCGACACTGAACACTTGGCTATAAACCCACTCGATCACCCGAAGTTCCGCCAGGAAAAAGTGATAATGCCCCCCGAATTCCTTTATTTCGACCTTGGAAACGTATTGTTGCGATTCTCGAACGAGCGCGCCATGAGCCAAATGGCCGCACTATCCGAGTTCGACGCCGAAGAATTGCGTACTCTGATGCTAGGACCAATTGAGCGCAAGAGCATTCAGTGGAAGTACGAGCGTGGCGATATTTCAACCGACGAATACATCGAGCATTATCGCAAGTTCACCGGCCACTCCCCCGATCTGGGCGAGTTTTCGCATGCGGCCAGCGACATGTTCACGCCGATCAGTGAGTCATTCGCACTTGTCGAACACCTCCATGCCACGGGGCATCGCCTGGGGATTCTCTCGAACACGAACCCGCTGCACTGGGCATTTGTCACCGACGGCCGCTATCCGGCGCTCAATTATTGCTTCGAGAAGAACTGTACGAGTTTTGAGGCGCGCAGCATGAAGCCCGAAGCCAAGGTGTATGGGCACGCCATCGAACTCGCGGGCGTGCCGGCCGATAAGATTTTCTTCACTGATGATCGCGCGGAGAATGTGGCCGGCGCGATTGAATTGGGAATTGACGCAGTCGTGTTCACGACGCCCTCGGAACTAAAGGAAGCACTGCGTCGTCGTGGGATCGATTGCTAGCTCGCACGATTCATTCGCCAGTACTCCAATAACCGCCCCGAGCATGGTCGTACACGGCTTCGCTCCCACGACAGTCGTCGATTGGTTGGCCATCGACGAACGCTGTGCGTCCCATCACCAAGGTTCGCACGACTTGGCCGGTGAGCGTTTCACCGTCCCAGGGACTCCAACCGCACTTGGTCAACTGTTCGCTGTTGCGAATCGTGTGCTGTCGCTCTAGATCGATAAGCACCAGGTCGGCATCGTAGCCGACTCGAATAATTCCTTTGTTGACGATGTCCCAAACGCGAGCCGGTGCTTCGCACATCCAGTGGACGACTTGTTGTAACGTACAGCGACCGCCGCGTACCTCGTTAAGCATTAGCGCCAGCGAATTCTCGACGGCGGGCAACCCGCTGGGGCTGCTTGGGTAGGGTTGCCGCTTTTCATCGAGCGTGTGCGGGGCATGGTCAGTGGCGACGACTTGTAGGCGGCCATCAAGCAAGGCTCGCCAAATGCCGGCGTTGTCGTCCGCTGACTTGAGCGATGGATTCATTTGCACCAGCGTGCCAAGCCGAGCGTAGTCGCTGGTGTTAAACAGCAGGTGATGGAGACAAGCTTCGCCCGTGATTAAATTTCCGTGGTCGGCGATCAGTTCACATTCGGTGGCAGTGGAAACGTGCAGAACGTGAAAACGGTGGTTATGCCGCCTGGCGAGGTCGATCGCACGGGTGGTGGCGATCATAGCCGCCCGTTCGTCGCGAATGCGCGAGTGATCGGCCACGTCGGTCGTGCCGGCATATCGCTCGGCGTTTGCTCGCACCGTCGCTTCGTCTTCGCAGTGAGCCGTGATCGGGAGCGTCGTCTCGGCGAAGATTTGTTCGAGCGCGTCTTGGTCGTCGACGAGCAAGTCGCCGGTGCTGGAGCCAATGAATATTTTGATGCCAGGCGTTCGCTGCGCGCGTCTGAGTTCAGCGACATTTGTGGGGGTTGCCCCGATGTAGAATCCGTAGTTGACCCGCGCGTGCTGTGCCCCAAGTGCCAGTTTATTGTGCAGCAGTTCGACCGTTGTCGCGTTCGGCTTGGTGTTGGGCATCTCGAGAAATGTCGTCACGCCCCCCTTCGCGCAGGCCCGCGTGGCGTGGGCGAGGTCTTCTTTATGTGTCAGCCCCGGTTCGCGAAAGTGAACCTGATCGTCGATCACGCCCGGCAGTAAATGCAATCCAGTTGCATCGATCGTTTCGTCGACAGCTAACTGAATTGCCGGATTAATGTCGGATATTCGTGTGCCTTCGACAACGACATCGACGCGGGCGACATCGCCGGGCAAGACAACAGTAGCATTCTTGATGAGCGTTTTCATGTTTTCAATTTACAAGGGGCACTTCGCGATTGTCAGTCCGTCGCGCGAATGTTGCACGCGGTTCTCGCGAACTTGAGTCAACCGTGCGATCGCAAGCACCGGCGAAACCGTGCGCAGCAGGTTGCGATCGCGCCATAAATCGAGTCGATCGAGCTTCTGCAGGGCGTCGTCAATATCAAAGTCGACGCGTACGCCGGCGTGGCTCGTCAGCCACATCTCGATTGTCTCGCAAAGCTCTGATTCATTCGACCACAATCTTTGCTCCGCGTGGCAGAAAGCGTAAACAAGCAGCGCCTCTTTCAGTTCTTCGTGTTTTACCGTTGCCACAAGGAGTTGCAACACGCTGGCGTTGTTGCCGAGGTTTTGGAAGTAGAGATGCTTCGTCCGTTGCCAGTCGCGATCGATGTGGGCCCGCCGGTAGCCGAGTACCGCGCGGACACCGAGGGTACCGAGTCCGACAAGCAGTATCCACGCGAGCTTGGTGAGTGCCGCAATCCCGATCGCGACGTTCAAGACCTTTGATGCAGTAATGCCGAGTGTGCCCGCGCTTGCTCCGAACAGTTTGATGCGGTCGAAGAGCGACATCGTCGCCTCGGCGTGAGGCAGTAGCGCTTCGACCTCAGCTTCGGGAATGTCTTTAAAGAGCTTGAGCACAACATGCGAGCTGTCTTTCAGTTGGGCGACGACCACCATGCGACGGAATACTTCGATCGTGTAATCTTCCATCTGCCACGGACGCCACCAGTTTCGCAATTGCCTTTGCGACGTGCCCCGCCCGCGAATCCATACTTCGAGATGCTCGATGCGGTCGGGATGAACGCGGACGTGCAAACTACGCCGACTGGCGCGAAGGACCGCCTGTTCGATTTGTACATCGGAGAGCCGATCGTAGTTGGCTTTATCGAGCAATTGGGAAATTTGTGCGAACAATTGCTCGTACTCGCTCGTCGCCGGATCGCCGTGCTCGTCGATGCTCGGCAGCGTGTCGCGGTCGGGGTTAAAGCGCGTGTAGTCGTCGGTGATGGTCCGCTGCAAGGCTGCCGTTTCGCGGTCGAGGGCAATCTCGAGGGCGTGGGCGACAGCTAGAACATCATCGCCTGCGAGTGCAAAATCCCCCGCGTCGCTAACCAGCCGATGGGCCAAATCGGCCGGGCGCAGCGGGATGAAACGATCGTCGGGCCGTTCCCATTCACCCGGCCCGTCAGACGACGTGACGGCGGAGTTTCTGCCTTGACTTAGTGTTTTTGCGATCGATCGGGCCACGCGATTGCCGAAGTTGAATAAGCGTTCACTCCCCAGGATTGTGTCGCCTCGGACGGCAGATGGCAAATGTTGGAATTCTTGGGACATCTCGAACACTGCAATAATTACTATCGGCCGGCAAATTTTCGCCTTTTGATCGTCGTCGATCGCCTGCAACCGAACGTTATTCGTTTGGCCGAGACGTTGCTTGGTTTTGCCGAACGAGCCGGTACCCCGCTCACCTGGGCGTTGGACGATGTGCCGAGCCGCCGATTCGCCTGCGACATGCTGGCAAGCCAGTTTCAGTTTGACGTCGCGTTATGGGGCAACGAAGACTGGACTGACCGCAGCGTCGCACCCGACAGTTTTCGTCGCGAATTGCTCACTCGCACAGCACTCCTTCGCGAATTTGGTTTCGCGCCGACGTGCCTGCTGGCCGAGGGAACGGCCTATCATGCGTCGCTGGCCGCACTCGGCGCGGCGAGAATTACCGAAGTCATTCATGCAACGTGTGGAAAGAACCGCCGGACTGAGTTACCGCGTGGGCTCGGCTATGGAATCAGCGACGTGCCGTTGACGCATCGCGTTGGCGGCAATGGGCGGTCGTGGCTGTACTCCCCGGCGAACGAGTTGCAGAAGCTATCGCATCAAGGTCGCACCTCGACTTGGATGACAAGGCTGGGCGAGCTACGCAGGTCGACTGCGGGAATGCGTGAGTTGCGTCGTCTGGTCGAAACGGCCGGAGCGCTCGGGCGACGGGGTTTGCTGCGTTTTCCCGCTCGCCCACAGCTAGCAGCCTATCGTTCCGCCGCTTAGTTTCGGCTTGAAATATAATCAGCACCTGATGCGTCAATGAGGGCTTGCGTCGCCCGTCGGTCTGTCGCTTATGCTTCGCGGTCAGATCGGCGACAAGATGCCGCGGATACGAATGAATCGCTACTTCGCGTCACGAAACGCGCTGAAACTGGCGTAGCCCAGCATTCCCGCAGCCAGCAGGAATAAGATGTCGGTGATAAGGCTCTGGCGTCCAAAGGGGATCTTGATGAGCAAATCGCCCAAGAAAGCGAGGCCCGCGATCGCGGCGATAGCCATTCCGCCGATCGACATCGCCTTGGCCATGAACAGATTATCCTACGAATTGGGGAATGGGGCAGCCGCGATAAGTTGGGCAAGATTTTTAGTATAGTTACCCAAACCGACTTGTCACCGGTCACTTTCTTGTCAAAAAAGGCGGAAATCGAAAGCTTTCACCTGCCGCTGTGAACCCTAGGGGGTAAAATCGGCACAAACGAACCTCTCCGCCAGTGGTATAATCGCCCCAACATGCCGAGCCAACGTCCGCGAATCGCGATCACACTCGGCGACCCATCGGGCGTTGGCCCCGAAATCGTTGCCCGCGCCTGGTCCGATGCTCGGATGCAGTCGGCTGGTGAATTATTCGCGATCGGGCCCCCGGCTATTCTCCGAAAAGCGGTCGATTTGGTCGGTTGTGGCTTCGAAGTCGTCGAGATTGCCGATGCCGCCGAGCTAGACGCCCACCCTGGTACAATTCTCTGCCTGCCAGTCGGCACCGACCTTGGAGGCGAGATTCCCCGGCCTCACTCGGCCGACGGAGGACGGGTCGCCTACGACTCGGTGCGACTCGCGACAAAGTTGGCACTCGACGGAGCCGTGAGCGCCATCGTGACCGCACCACTCAGTAAAGCGGCCCTGCATGCAGCCGGCTACAACTATCCTGGCCACACCGAACTGTTGGCCGAATTGTGCGGAGTGAGCGACTTTGCGATGATGCTATACCTGCCACCAGGAGTCGCGAACGCATCGCCGCACGGATTGGGTGTTGTCCATGTCACATTGCACACGGCGCTGCGAACCGTATCCGATGCACTCTCGGTCAATGGCGTAATAGAAAAGATCGCCCTCGCCCATCGCGCCCTCGTCGAGCTAGGTTGCTCGCGCCCTCGTATCGGCGTCTGTGCTTTCAATCCCCACGCGGGCGAAGGGGGACTTTTCGGTGACGAAGAGATCCGCATCATCGCGCCGGCGGTCGTGGCGTCTGACGAAGGGGGGTATGCCGCCAGTGGCCCCTACCCTGCCGACACGCTGATGCTCAGAGCCAGCCAAGGAGATTTTGACGCAGTGGTCGCCATGTATCACGACCAAGGACACATCGCATTAAAATTGCTCGCCATGCACCAATCCGTGAACGTGACGCTGGGACTCCCCATCGTCCGCACGAGCGTGGCCCACGGCACCGCCTACGACCGCGCCTGGCAAGGAGTCGCCGAACACACAGGCATGGTCGCTGCTGTGCAAACGGCGGCGGCAATTGCCACCCATCGGTATCCATAGTCGACAGTTTTCGCCCTTCGCCCTTCGTCATTCGCACCTATGTCCCCCGACCTCACCCCTACCAAGAACGAATGTCTTCTCCACATCATCCGCCACGGGGCGACGCCGCACAATTTGCTCGACCCGCCTCAGATGCAGGGTCACAGGATCGATCAATCGCTCTCGCCCTTCGGTCGCGAGCAGGCGGCCGCTGTTGCAAACGCGATTCGTGACTGTCCGGTCGCGGCGGTTTACGCGAGCCCATTGAAGCGGGCCTTTGAAACGGCCAAGGCGATAGCTGTGTATCACGAGCTCGCGCCAATCGCCGTCGACGGACTACTCGAAGCCAACGTTGGTCGCTGGGAAGACAAGAGCTGGCCGATGATCGAAGCCGACGATGCCGAGGCTTATCGGTTGTTCCGCGAGGACCCCGTGGCGAATGGCTACCCCGAGGGCGAAAACCTGGGCGAGGTTTGCGAACGCGTGATGCTTGCCGTCCGCGAAATTGCCTCACGGCATCTGGGCGAACAAGTCGCCGTGGTGGCCCACAGCGTCGTGAACCGTGTGCTGCTGGGCGAAGTATTGCAGGTGCCAATCGCGCGCCGGCACAGCGTACCACAAACTAATTGTGGCTGGAGCATCATCCGCTGGCGCGAGCCGAAGGCGAGTGTGTTGAGCGTTAACGAGGTGCAGCATTTGCGAACAAGTATTTGACACCGGGTCAATGACCGGGGTGGTGAAGCCCCCCCTCGATCGTTGATCAGGGGCTAAATAGCGGACGCCGCGGACGACTGTTAGCGCGAGATTTTTTCTTGTTGCTCCCGCGCCAACTGATACCGACGCGTGCGATCAAGTCGCCGCATATAGCTCGCGGTGTTGTCGCCCCATTCGGGTTCGACCGGTGGGTTATAGTCGAATTCGCGGTTGTCGATCGGTAGCTCGAATACGACATCGAAGAACTCGAGCCGCGCCAGTGGGGATTCGACGATTTGATAGAGCGAAGCGAGCTCGGCCGCCGCTGGCATTGCGCCACGGTACTCGACCAGATAGGGAAACGCATCTTGCTGGCCAACCAACACGAGCACATGGTGTGGCAAACGATCGGGGAGCGGATTCGCGGCTATTACTTCCGCGGGCAACTTGTTTTGTTCGCGGCGTTTGGTTTCGCTCAGCAACAAGTCGGCGAGTACCTCGGGACGCCAACGGCCGATCAGTGCGTAGACAGGTTTGTCGCCCATGTTGAAAAGCTGAGGCTTCGTAAACTCAAAGCTCTCGCGAAGCGAGCCGATGAGCATGGCCAAACCGCCGAAGCTCGACGTGAGTTCCGTGGGCGTCGCGGCCCAGCTTGCTTGGCCGGGAGCGAGTTGTCGCGCGGCGGCCAGGGCCGTGTCGTATTGACGGCGGACCTGCCATAGATCGACGCGGTGGATCTTGCGTCCGCTGGCAAGCCGTTGATCGGTCCAGAGGAACCGGCCATTGGAGACTTGCAGCAGCGTCGCTGCGAGCCCGTCTCGCTGAGACTCCAGTAGCCATTTAATGCGTGGTTCGTCACTCGAGTTGTCTTGGCGGTAGGTTCCCTGGCCGAAGAATTCTCGACCGTCGATTTCGGCCCGATGCCGAACACGGGCGGTGATGGTCAACCTTTGGCTAAGCCGTGCGATGACATCGGCGAGCAGCTTATTTCCGCCCGCGTCGGTAGGCAAATCAGCCAGGGGCAGGTAACCAGCAGGTGTTTCCACCTCGCTGCTGGCAAGCTGCTGCTGGATAACTGACCAGGCGAGCCAACCGCCGATTGCTAGCACAACGATCACCGGTAATAAGCGGGACAAACGGGGCAAACTATTGTTCCTATGCCGGTTTTGACGGTTTTTCCAAAGATTCGGACGCCGGGCGGCCGACTTTTAAGCCCAGGGAGCGATTCGTTTCGATTCGCCCTCGCGCGGGCCACTCGCATTTGTCGGGTGGCAGATTGTAAGCGCGGGCCGCTGGTGCGGTCCACGCCACTTTCCTAGCGCAGGCAAACCAAAACGCCGGGGCCGTGCGGAACAACGGCCGACAAGACTGACCAATCGAAGATCGCCGCGGGGGTTGCGCACAATGTGCAACCAACCGCCATGCGATCACTGTGAGGGGGATCACATGCGTCTAATCAACTGGCTTGCGAGTGGCACGCTCGTGGCTGCGATTGCAGTCACAGGCTGTCAGGGAAAACTGGCCCACAACCTGCCGCCCGCGTCGCGGCTCATGGAGCCCGGCCCTGGTGTCGGTGGTCCTGGTCCCGGCGTCATCACTCCACCCGGACAATATCCGGGCGGTGTCGGCATGATGGGTGCTGGCATGGGCGCCGGTATGGGTCCAGGCGGAATGAGTCCCGGTGCCATGGGGGGCGACTGCTACGGCGGTGTTAACATGCCCGGCGGCATGATGGATCCTCATCTCCAGCAAGCGAGCTTCTGCAGCGGCGGCGACTGCTACGGGGGTGGCGGTGGTGCCTGCTACGGCGAAAACGGTAATGGCGACGGGGGCAATGGAAGCCTTTGCGGCATCCCCGGCACTTCGCAAATCGCCTTCCTCGGCGAAGATGGTGTGCAAGTCTCTTGGGACGTGAGCGGAAACTGCACGTTCGATTCGACTCCGCTGGTGGTACCCGGCCGTCAAGACTTCAACCAAGGGGCCATCTATCGCCTCAAGGTAACGGGACTACCGCAGCGTGAAGCAATCGCACTTTACCCGACGCTCGAAGTCGCTCCGGTGACTCCACGCACCGACGCCTACTTGGCTCACGCGCCGATTCCGATTCAGTTCACGGCCGAAGACTTCGACCAAGTCGTTGCTGGCAACTTTGTGACCAAGGTGGTTTACCTGCCCGATCCCGAATTCCAAGAACTGGCTCTGGCCGGCGTTGAAACTTTGGTGAGCACACGGCTCAACCCGGGTGAAGATCCGATTGCTAAGGCCGACCAACGCGGTTCGATCTTGGCCATCCTGCGGATGGGTAACAAAGACCTTGAGTCGGCGACTCGCACCTATGGCGGCAACGTGATACCAGCTCAGTATAACGACGAAGGCTACGCCGACAGCGGTCAGTATATCGAAGGCGAAGTGGCTGATGGCGGCATGTATAGCGGCGACTACATGGGCGAAGGCTACATGGGTCAGGCCGACCAATACGGCAGTTATCCCAGCGATGGCTACGTCGCCGGTGATTGTGGTCCCGGCTACGGTGGAGCATTTGACGGAGGCTATGGCAACATGCCGCAAGGGGTGCCAACCGCGGGCTTCGCCCCGAACGCGGTGCCGCCGCACATGATTGCGAACATGGCACCTAGCTATGGCATGCCCATCACAGGTACACCGATTGGGTTGCCCGGCCCGCCGCACATTCCGCTCGGTGTTCCCGCTGGTTTCCAAAGCCACACAATGACGAACCGAACTCGCACGCATCTGCCGCCTCCGACAAAGCGGATGCACATCAGTGTCAAGCAGCGACCTGGCAACGACTACCCACGCCCGGTCGACAAGGTGATGGTCGACGAAGTGAACCGCGCACCGGCTGCCATCCACGGCACTGTGCCAGGTTTGATTCCGAGTGCCGTGAAAAGCATCAAGTCGGCCATCAACAGCGCCGCCGAACAGTGCGACAACGGATATTGCCGGTAGGGGAAATTCGGATTGTGGATTGTGGAATGCGGAATGAAGTGAAATTGAAACTCCGCACTCCGCATTCCCAACTCCGCATTGCGACTTTTAACTGAACGCTGACTGCTGACAGCTCGTAACAATGAAACGTACATTCAACACAACGGTCCGCCGCTTGCCCCTTGCGAACGCTCGCAAGGTTGTAGCTAGCAAGTGGAATTGGCTGACACTAGCTCTGCTAGCGGTGTGTAGCGTGGCTTCGGCTCAAATGCCGACCGGTCATCCGCTACACGCCGGCGTCATGCCACCGGGAGCGATTGGCCGCCAGCGATTGGTCAGGGGCGGACCGTTGTGTGGATACATTCAGCCAGTCGAGGTAAAGCTGCCCGCCGAGTCGCGGGCTGCTTTTGCCATCGATGGCAACTTCTCCGAATTGCAGCCGGGACCACAAGTGGCGGGCCTGCTCGTCGGAGCCGTCTATCGGCTACGAGTGACCGACATCCCAAATAACCCCGGTGCCGAGGTCTATCCAACGATCGAACTGATCGACCGGCTCTATCCGCCCGCGGGCAAACGTCTCGACTTTCCCGTGCCGATCGAGCTGACCGACGAAGAGCTGAATCTCGCCGCACAGGGAATGTTCGTCACGCGAGTCATCTACGTCGAGAATCCCGAGCGGGCATTGCCGGTGGCCCAAGGCAAAGAAGGCCACCAATGGTTCGAGGTCGCCACGGGCGAAGACCCGTTGCAAGTCGCCGACCAATTGGGCCGGCCAATTGCGATACTGAGGATTGGTGGTCGGAGTCCAGCAAACGGCATCAACGATCCTTGCTTCACCTATGGTTGCCCACCGGTGCAGCTCTACGAGCGGCCGGCGGAGTACATCGAAGGCTCTTTCAATCAATAGCCCGGGGCAAACCGCCGCTGCGCGGCGTGAACGCATGACGCACTCACCTGACTACAATTCTGCCATGCCCCGTTGGTTCCGCCGCTTGTTGGTGGTGATCGCCACGCTCATGCTGTGTGCTTGTCGGGCTCCTGAAGCGCGGATGGCTATGCCGTCGAGCGGAGCACTTCCCGATGGTCTAATGATGCAGCAGATGCCTCCGCAAGCCGTCATGCAGGCGTCGTATGTGAGTCGGCAATTTGTTGATTCCTGTCCGTCTGTCCCTTATGACGGACCAATGGGACCACCTTGTGCTTGTTGCAACCAAGGTGGCGGCACTAGCTGTGGACCCGTCGGACCAGTCGTCGGACCACCCGACGAGTACATCTGTGACGGTGGCGACTTTGGCATCGAAGCGGGTGTGCGAACCGACTGGGCTATCGAAGGACTCGAACAAGAAGACACCATCGTTCATTACGATACGCTCTCGGGCGAAGTCATTGTGCAGCCGAGCAATCGGGTGTGCATCTACGCCCCGCGCTTTGGCGCGGTCCGCGAAGTCGTGAATCCAATGAACGCCGATCGCAACGAAAAGCTGGTCGCGATTCTTGACGAGATGGCTCCTAGCCAATCGCAACTCGATCAACTTGCCGGCACGACCCTGCAGCGCAACTCACCGATCGCCAACTTGGGCGACCAGCCGCCGAGCCTCTACCGTTCGCAAGAGCAAGCGATGGCCCTGCTCACGCCCGTTCGCGTGATGGAAGTCGTTGGTATGATCGCGCCTTATTGCGATTACCAAGTCATCAAGCTGGGCATCATCGACAATGCCGAGAAGCCTTGGATCGCCAAACAGATCGACGCGGCCATCACATGGACCGGCGATCAATCGGCACAGGTCACCATCGACGGCACCGCCGCTGCCGAGCTGATTCGCGACGAACAGCCGGGGCAACTATATCACGTCGAAGGCCCCAACGCGCCGAAAATTCGCCTAATTAAGCTAGCTTCGACCAATGCCGCGAAACCGGGCGAAGAAGTCTCGTTCACGCTCCGTTACGACAACACGGGCGACCAACAAATCGGCAATGTCACGATCGTCGACCACCTCTCGGTCAGGCTCGAATATGTTCCCGACTCAGCCCAAGCCAGCTCCTCGGCCGACTTCTCGACCGAAGAACTGGGCGATGGCTCGACCGTTCTTAGATGGGAAATCAAAGACCCAGTCGACGTCGGCAAGGGCGGACTGTTGCAGTTCAAGGCCAAGGTTCGTTAGGGCTCTTCGTTTCGACGCAGAGACGCCAAGGCGCAGAGAAACGCAGAGGGGCGTTTTGTGATTCGTTGCCATTTTGCGTCAACGACGACCACTAAGTGCCAATAAGCATCAGGGGTTCCGATTGCCTGTTTGTTGTACACTGGGCAGGGTCAGCCGAGTTTTTCGGCTTCTGCTACAAAGGTGGCTCTGTTCATCGTGCTGGCTCACTGAGGGTCAAGAGTTCCCGCAGCATCCTACGCATTGTAACTGCGCCAACGTGAGAATCCGACGCAATTAGGGTCCCGCAACTCATTCCAGCATTCCACTTTTGAATTCCGCGATTCTTCGCAACCTCGCGTCTCTGCGTCAATCTTTCTCACTCAGCTCCAGTGGTGGGAAATCGGCACGTGGTCACGCGGGTGCTTTCTGCTAGAATTCGTGCGTTGTCCCTCCCCAAAGAATCGTCTGCGGCTCATGCCGCTGGCTCGCCATGGCTTATTTTTGTTTTATTGCCACGGCGCTGCTGTTCGGGTCGAACTTCAAGCTCATGCATATGTCGAACCAGGTGTTCGACTGGTCGATTGTCACTTTTGGCCGGCTGGCAGGCGGGGCGGCCGTACTGCTGGTCGGTTGGATGTGGAGCCAGCACTCGCTGCGGTTGTCGGCTTGGGAGTGGCTGTGGATCGCCGTCGCTGCGCTGCTGGGCAATGCGATTCCGTTTATGATTATCTCGGTGCTGCTGGAACTGGGGGTCGACCATAGCTTTTTGGCCATGTTCGTGCCGTTTACGCCGCTGCTCACCATTTTAGTGTCGCTACCGTTGCTCGGCATTCGCCCCACGCTGCGGCAACTCGTTGGCGTATGCGGCGGCTTGGTGCTGTTGTTGGTCATTACGGGCGAGGGTGGCTCGCACGGTGCCACCATGGCGATGGTGCTCACGGCATCGCTGGTGCCGCTGGGCTATGCATGTAGCAACACGCTCATCCGCCGCGAACTGTCGACCATGCCAGCGATGCCGCTGTCGGCATTGTTGACCGGCATATCAGCCCTGGCCATGTTGCCGGTCGTCGTGTGGCGATGCTACGACAACCCTTATGCCACGAGCGATCCGATCAGCGATGTCGAGTTTGCCAAAGCGACGGCCGCCCTCATTTTCTTGGGGCCCATTGGCACCGGCTTGGCCGTGGGCACATTCGTGTGGTTGGTGCAAGAACGCGGGCCACTGTTCGCCGGCATGGTGACCTATGTGGTCCCCCCCGTGGCGCTGCTATGGGGTTGGCTCGATGGCGAGTCCATCACCCCGGCCCAGCTTGCCGCGATTGTCGGTATTCTGGCGATGGTCGCGTTGGTGCAATACAATCCTGCGAAGAGAAGGCAGCGGGCGGATGGCAGAAGGCGGAACAAAGAAATTGCCGAACATGCTAAACTGCAAGCTGTCACTGACTGATAACCTGATCACGGCAAACTGACGACTCTACAATGCATCCTTGGATCGCCCAGCGTACACGGCTTGTCGACAGCAGTGGCATTCGCAAGGTCTTTGACCTGGCCGCTAAGCTCAATAATCCTATCAATCTGTCGATCGGTCAGCCCGACTTTCCGGTCCCCGATTCGATCAAACAGTCGGCCATTCGCGCGATCGAGTCCGACCGCAACGGCTATAGCCCTACACAGGGCATTCCCGCACTACATGATCGGTTGCAAGCCGACATCGATGCCCATTGGAATCACCCCGACCGCAAGTTGCTGGTCACTAGCGGCACTAGCGGTGCGCTCGTGCTGGCGATGCTCGCGATGGTCGACCCGGGGGACGAAGTGATTTGCTTCGATCCGTATTTTGTGATGTACCAGCCGCTGATTGGCTTGGTCGGCGGCAAGTGCGTGCCTCTCGATACCTATCCCGAATTCCGCATCGACCTCGCCAAAGTCGAAGCGGCCATCACCGACAAGACCAAGCTCATCCTGCTCAACAGTCCCGGCAACCCAACCGGCGTCGTCGCCAGTGAAGCCGAGGCCAAAGGCCTCGCCGAGATTGCCTCGCGGCATAACATCGCGCTGCTGTCCGACGAAATCTACAGCCGCTTCTGCTACGACGCGCCGCTCGTTTCGCCAGCCCAGTGGAATGACCAAACGCTCGTCGTCGACGGATTCAGCAAGACCTATGGCGTGACCGGTTGGCGTATTGGTTACATTCACGGTCCCAGCGAAGTGATCGACAAGATGACCGCGCTCCAGCAATATACGTTCGTCTGCGCGCCGCAGCCGCTGCAATGGAGTATGCTCGAAGCGCTCGACTACGACATGTCGCCCCAGGTCGATCTGTATCGCCAACGCCGCGATCTGATGGTGAGCGGCTTGCGCGACGCCGGCTACGAAGTGGCCGATACGGCCGGCGCGTTCTATGTGTTCCCCAAGGCTCCGTGGGGCACCAGTAGCGAGTTTACCGCAAAGGCGATCGAACACGAACTACTAATGATTCCGGGCAAGATTTTCAGCACCCACGACACACACTTTCGCATTAGCTATGCGGCGACGATGGAGACGCTCGAGCGGGCGCTCGAGGTGTTGAGGGCGATTCGTAGCAAATAGCGAAATGGATTGGCGGCGAGCCATCGCAAGTGGTAAAATCAAAATATGAGTACTACA
>JBGSWC010000036.1:0-1748 GCA_041752635.1 Pirellulales bacterium
CAAGACTTTCGGTCTGTGTTCCGTGCGAGCCGAAAGTCTTGGCGACTTCCGCTACATTGGGACTGCCGAACGAATGAACCAAGGAGTATCGCAAATGGCAACGGCCCATCTAGCATTCGACCTCGGCGCAAGCTCGGGCCGCGCGATTGTCGGCGTCTTGAGCGACGACATGCGTCTCGAACTTCACGAACTCCATCGGTTCGAGCATTTGCCGATGGAGTCGCCCACAGGGCCAGTTTGGGACTGGACCGGCATCTGGCAAAACGTGCTCGCCGGACTCCGCGCGGCGGCAAAGTGGCAACAATCGGCCAGCGTCGAAATCGCCAGCGTCGGTGTCGACACCTGGGGAGTCGACTGGTCGCTCGTGTCGCCCCATGGTGAACTGCTAATGTTGCCTCACTGTTATCGCGACCCAGCGAACGAAGCGGCCAGTCAGCAGGTCATCGACCGGCTCGGTGGGTTCGACAAGCTCTATGCCCGCACCGGCATTCAGCAGATGCCGATCAACACGCTGTTTCAGATCTATCATCGCCACGCCGAGGAGCCGGGGCTGTTCGCGGCTGCCGGACGGGTGATGTTTCTCGCCGACTTGTTACACTTTTGGCTCAGCGGCGCGATGAGCACCGAGCTAACGATGGCGTCGACCAGCAGCGCCCTTGAAGTAAACTCGGGCGACTGGGACCGCGAGTTGCTCGCGACGCTCGATTTGCCGCTGAAAGTTTTTGGCGAGCTAACGCAGCCCGGCACTAAACTGGGACCACTTCGCCCGGCAGTCGCCGAAGCGACCGGCTTATCGCCCTTGATTAAAGTCATCACACCCGCCACTCACGACACGGCATCGGCGGTGGCGGCTGTGCCGGCTACTGAAACCAGCGGCCGCTGGGCCTATCTGTCGAGCGGCACTTGGTCGCTTCTCGGTGCCGAATTGGCCAGCCCGATTGCGACACCCGCGACCGAAAAAATTCCCTTCACCAACGAACGGGGCGTTGATGGCACGATTCGATTGCTCAAGAACATCGCCGGACTGTGGCTTGTGCAACAAGTGCGGGCCGATCTCATCGAGGCGGGCACACCGTGCGAGTTCGCGGAACTCGTCGCCAAGGCCCGCGACTGCGAGGCCTACCGCACTGTGGTAAATCCGAACGATCCCGTTTTTGCACCGCCGGGCGGCATGATCGACCGCATTCGAGCTGCCGCCAGCGAGGCGGGCGAATCGATTCCCGAATCGACGGGCCAACTCGTGCGAACTTGTCTCGACAGCCTTGCACTTTGCTACGCGGACACTTTGGCGAAACTCGAAGAGGTCGTGGGGCACAACGTCGACACACTGCACATAGTCGGCGGAGGTGTGCAGAACGTGCTCCTGAGCGAACTCACCGCCAGCGCCATTGGCCGCCCGGTGGTCACCGGCCCCGTCGAAGCCACCGCCATCGGTAACTTGTTGGTCCAAGCCCGCGGCTGCGGCCATGTCGATTCACTTTCGGCAATACGTGAAATCGTCGTGCGTACGTTCGAGACTGAGCGCGTCGAACCTGTCGAACAGTGGCGGCCGAGCGAAAGCGTGGTCGAGCGCTATCGACGACTCATAGTGTAGCCGCCGTCGCCCGACGGTGGCCACCATGACGACTAATCCTCGATATTGCAGATTTCAATCCGCTTAAACCAAACCGGATGTCCATGATCTTGCAGTTCGATTCGGCCCGTCTTGACGGTAGCAAAGCCTTCAACAGGGCGGAACTTGCTGTTGT
>JBGSWC010000037.1:0-9700 GCA_041752635.1 Pirellulales bacterium
GGCGGCGTCTGTCATCTCGACGTCAGTGAGTTCACCCCCGCGATGGCCGACGACACGCGGGCGCTCTGCGACAAACACGGAGTCGGTATCTCGGCGCTCGGATACTATTCGATTCCCCTGTCGGCCCAGGAGGACCAAGCCCAAGCCGCTCAGCAACACTTGCGCAAAGTCATCGACGCTGGACAGATGCTCGGGCTGCCCGGCATCAACAGCTTTATCGGCGCGAATCAATACAAATCGCTCGACGAGAACTTTGCGCTGTTCGAGCAAGTCTGGCCCGACATCATTCGCTATGCCGAAGAGCAAAATATTCGCGTCGGCATCGAGAATTGCCCGATGCTATTTGCCGACACGTGGCCCTTCGGACTCAACATGGCCCGCACTCCGGCCATCTGGCGGCGGATGTTCGAGATCATTCCGAGCGCTCACTTCGGACTCAATTACGATCCGTCGCACCTGCGAATGCAGCTCATGGATCCGATCGCGCCGATTCGGGAATTCGGGTCGCGTATCTTCCACTCGCATGCGAAAGACATGCGCATCGACCACCACAAACTCAACGATGTCGGTTCGCTCGTGCCACCGATGGAACGAGCCACTGCAAAGATTCCTGGGCTGGGCGACATCGACTGGGGCCAATACATCGGCGCGCTCACCGATGTGGGCTATCAAGGGCCGGTCTGTATCGAGGTCGAGGACGAAGCGTTCGGCGAAACGTTGGAGTTGCGCAGGCAGTCGCTGAGGATTAGCCGCAACGTTTTGCGACCGCTCATTGGGTAATGTTCAATCGAAGTCCAGGCGAGCCGGGTGGCGTCAGCCCCCGGAGTTCTCTTGAGCTGGGAAACCACTTCGGAAAACTCCGGGCGCTGACGCTTACGGCTCGCCCAAACTGAAAACATCGCCAACGAGCACGTTGCCGAACTTCACCTGACTGTCGACTCCGGCGGCGACCCTCGCTAGGTACTGTGTACGAGGAATCTCGGTTGCCCCAAGGCTCCCGGTGTGTTTGGTCCATTGCTGGATGTCGAGCAGTGTGAATCGACGGGCTTGCAAATGGGCCACCAAAAAAGCGAGCGCCATTTTCGAGCCATCGGTGACGCGGTGGAACATGCTCTCGGCCGCGAAGATCGACCCGACGGCGACGCCATACACACCGCCGACCAGTTCGCCCGCCTCCCAGACTTCAACACTGTGGGCGTGGCCGAGTTGGTTCATCCAGTTGTAAGTGCGAATCATGTTGGGTGTGATCCAAGTGCCACCAATCCGCCCAGGTCCGCTGCCACATGCGGTAATCACCCGCCGAAACGCGAGGTTGCAAGTGCCACGATACTTGCCACTGGCGAGCCGGCGACGCAAACGACGCGAGATGTGAAAGTTGTCGAACTCAATCACCGCTCGCGGATCGGGCGAGAACCAATAGATCGGCTCGTCGTCGGACGTCGGCCAGGGAAAGATGCCGTGCCGATAGGCATCTAAGAGCAACTGTGGATGCAGCGCACCACCAACGCACACAATTCCCTCGGCCGACGTCATCTGAGGCGGCGGAAAGTAACGGGGCGTCGGGAGTGGTTTTATGTTATGCAAATTCTCGGCTATCAGTTCACAGTAACGATTGAAATTTCCGCCGCTAGCCTTTCCCTGGTCGCTCGACACTAGACTCTCGACTCAATACATGCTCTCCCTCGATTCCCCCCACTCGACTATCATCTATTCTCTAACAGCAGCACAACTCTCTCAAGGATTCTTTCTGTATGGCTGGACGATCGGCTTACGATGCCGTGGTGATTGGTGGCGGGCATAATGGGCTCGTTTGTGCATGTTACCTGGCCAAGGCGGGTAAACGAGTGTGTGTGCTCGAGCGTCGGCATGTGTTAGGGGGGTGCGCGACGACCGAAGAATTGTGGCCCGGCTACAAGGTCTCGACGGCCGCTTATGTGATCAGCCTGTTTCAGACCGAGATTATTCGCGAGCTGAAACTCAAGTCTCACGGGCTCGAAATTCTGCCGCGTACGCCTTCGAGTTTTACTCCGCTGCCCGATGGCCGTAGCCTATTGATGGGCCCCGAGCCTGGGCTCAATCAGCGTGAGATCAGCAAATTCAGCACGGCCGACGCGGCTGCTTACCCGAAATACGAAGCACTGCTCGAAAAAATCGCCAAACAGCTCGAACCGACACTCAATGAAACGGCCCCCGATCTGTTGCCACTGCCCAACGACTGGCGGCGGATCGGTATTCCCAAAAAGATGCGTGATACCAAAAAGCTGTGGTCGCTCTATCAAGCGATGGCATCGCTGGGCGACGATTTGCCGGCGGCGATCGAGATTCTAACTGGTGCTGCGAGGCCGATTCTCGACCGCTGGTTTGAGAGCGACATCTTGAAGGCAACGCTTGCGACCGATGCGATTATCGGAGCGTTCCTCTCGATCAGTTCGCCAGGCAGTGCCTATGTGCTGCTCCACCACGTCATGGGTGAAGCGGGCGGATCGCGCGGAGTTTGGGGCTATGTGCGTGGGGGAATGGGCGGGCTCGCCGATGCGCTCGCCAGTGCGGCGACGGAGCTGGGAGTCGAAATCCGCCGCGAAGCGGCCGTCGATCAGATTCACACGCAGGACGGCAAAGTGGTTGGCGTAACGTTGCACGATGGCTCACAGATCGATGCGCCAATTGTCGCGTCGAGCGTCGACGCCCATCTGACGTTCGAGAAGTTGCTCGACCCGAGTGTACTGCCCGAAAACTTTCGCAACGCGATCGCCGGCATCGACTACGCCAGCGCGAGCATGAAGATTAATTTGGCATTATCAGAGCCGCCCAACTTTACCGCATTACCAACGAGCGGCGTCGCGCCGCACCATCATGGCACAATGCACATCGGACCTTCGCTCGATTACCTGGAACGCGCCTACGACGATGCCAAGTATGGTCGTCCCAGCGAACGCCCCGTCTTGGAAATGACAATGGCCTCGAGCGTCGACAACACCATCGCCCCCCCCGGCAAGCATATCTTGAGCATGTTTGTGCAGTTCGCGCCTTACAAACTGCGCGACGAAAATTGGGACGACATCAAAGACACGTTCGCCGATCGGTGTATCGCGACGCTGGCCGAATACGCCCCGAATGTGCCCAACGCCATCGAGCATCGCCAGGTACTCAGCCCGCTCGATCTGGAGCGCGTTTACGGAATCACCGGCGGCAACATCATGCAGGGAGCGATGAACGCTAACCAACTGTTCTGCTTTCGCCCGATAGCCGGTTGGGCCGACCACCGCTCGCCAATCGAGGGCTTGTTCCTGTGCGGAGCCGCCAGCCACCCCGGCGGCGGTGTGATGGGGGCTTGTGGCAAGAACGCCGCCGCCGAGATCTCGCGCGGTGCGTGGTGGTAGCGAATGCGAGACGACAGGACTTCGATAATGAAAGACCTTTCGACGATTCACGAGCCAATCAGCGAGCTTTTCGCCAATGGAGCCGACGAGAGCGATCCGCTGAACGCCAACCAGCTTGAGCAGTTCGCCGAGCAGGGCTTTGTGACGAATGTGCCTATGCTCGACGACCCACAGTGCGACGCGCTCTGTGAAGAGCTCGCTGAGTTCTTCGATCCCGAGCATGATGGACGCGAGTTGTGGTATGAGTACCACACGAACGAATCAACAACCCCCGATCGGGCGTTGTTTCATGCGCTCGGTGCCTGGCGACTAAGGGCTGGGTTCCATGACTTACTGTGGCATCCAACGCTGGTCGGCGCGGCAAGGCAACTACTTGGGGCAGCACCACGATTTTGGCACGACCAGCTCTTTTGCAAACCGGCCCACCATGGTGGCGTGGTGGCATGGCACCAGGACTACTCGTACTGGACACGCACGACGCCGATGAAGCACCTGACGTGCTGGATTCCGCTCGACGATTGCGACGAATCGAACGGATCGCTGCAATACGTGCCAGGCAGCCATCGCTGGCCGTTGCTACCGACGACCGAGCTGGCTGGAGACATGGATGGCATTCGCCAAGTGCTCGATGACGAGCAGTGGCAAGCGATGCAGCACCCCACAACGGTCCATTGCCGTCGCGGCGAAGCGTCGTTCCATCACCCACTGACCTTACATGGCTCACAGGCCAACAACAGCGCCCGCCCACGAAGAGTAGCGGTCATCAACCTGGTGGCCGATGGTGTGCGAAGCGATAGCGACGCTCCGCTCTTAAGCGGTGTGCCGCCGATTGCCAAAGGCCAGCCACTGGCGGGACGGTTTTTCCCGTTGCTGGGGTAGTTCGACGATTAAAGGAGCGTAAAAACCTTTCTACAAACCCCGCCTAACGATCGACATCCTCAAGCGCCCAATCATTAATCAGCACCTCGGCGCCTGGGGTCATGAGCCGTAGCTTGCGGGCGATTTCTAGTTTTTCTGAAGCGGTCGCCTTTGGCAGCTTGGCTTTCATCTTATCGTAGGTCTTGGTCCGCTTACGACGGCGACGAAGTTCGCGATTGCGCTCAATTCCGCTGGGCACGGGTATTCTCCGGAACGAATGGGGGGCTCTTGGCAGTCCCGTATTGTTCCGTGGTGCGGGACGGCGGTCAACGGGACCAGCACTCGTTTTCGGCGGAATTTGGCGAGAAATTCGCTATTGCTTCGTAATCGGAGTCACTGGTACTCTCCGCAACCCACCGTAACCACGGGCCCGCGACCCCGCCACGATGGCAAGTCGCCCGCCTCGACCCACCTGCCACCCCCGCAGCACGTTTAGGGAGATACCGTGATGCCAAAAACCAATCGACTAAATCGTTACCTGACCATTGGCGGTAGCATAGCCGCCGTTGTCGTCGCCTGTATTGCGATCCGCAGCCTGACCGGCACACCGCTAGCTGAGGCTCAGAGCCCGCCGCCGCGATCGGAGTCGAGCGAGAGCAAAGCAGTCGAACGCCCCGGTCGTCCGCAGCACGACGTGATGGCCCTTGTGAATGGCCAAGACATTAGTCGCTTGGATTTGGCCAATGCCTGCGTCGAGCGGTTTGGTAAAGATGTGCTCGAAAGCATGGTCAACAAGAAGCTCATCCTGCATCATTGCAGCAAGCGGAACATCGCTGTCACAAATGGCGAAATCGACGCCGAAATCGACCGGATGGCCCAGCGTTTCCGCCTGGGCCGCGAACAATGGCTCGAAATGTTGCAAAAGGAACGAGGCGTCACGGCCGCCGAATACAAACGCGACATACTGTGGCCGACGATTGCGCTACGCAAGCTTGCAGCCGACGACTTGCAAGTCAGCGAGCAAGAGATTCAAGAGCAGTACGAAATGCGGCACGGCCCGGCCGTGCAGGCGCGGTTGATTGTCGTGAACGACGCCCGGCGCGCCGCCGAGCTTCAAGCACACCTCGCCACTAATCCTAACGAATTTGCCCGCGTGGCAATGGCCGAGAGCATCGACATCAACAGTGCGAGTTTTGGCGGTTTGATCCAGCCAATCCGCCATCACATGGGCGACGCCAACATCGAGAAAGCCGTGTTCGCGTTGCAGCCAGGCCAAGTGACGGGCGTGATTCCGGTGGCCGATCAATTTGCGATTCTGAAGTGCGAGAATTTGATTCCTCGACGCGAAGTACCCTACGAATCGGTAAAAGAAGAAATTGCCGAGTCGATTCGCGAAGAGAAGCTGCGCGCCGTCGCGGGCGATTTGTTCAAAAAGTTGCAAGATTCGGCAGTGGTTCAAAATGTTTACAACAACCCACAGCTTAGCCAGCAGATGCCGGGAGTGGTGGCAACCGTCAATGGCGAGCCAATCAGCATGACTCAGCTCGGACAAGAAGCCCTGCTCAGGCACGGCGAAGAAGTGCTCGAGATCGAAATTGCCCACAAGCTGCTCGAACAGGCACTGCAATCGGCCAGTGTGACCGTCACGCAACAGGACCTCGACGCCGAAGTGGCACACGCCGCACTGCTCGCCGGCGTGGTCGACAACAGTGGTCAGCCCGATGTCGAAAAGTGGGTGAAGACCGTCACCGAAGAGCAGGATGTCAGCTACGCGATGTATGTCCGCGATAGTGTCTGGCCTTCGGCCGCGCTCAAACGGCTCACCAGCGGCCATGTCGAAGTGTCGCAAGACGACCTCAAAAAAGGTTTCGACGCCAACTATGGCGAGCGCGTACGTTGCCGTGCGATTGTGCTAAGCGACTTGCGACTCGCCCAAGAAGTGTGGGCCAAGGCTCGCACGAACGACAGCATCGAATTCTTTGGCGATTTGGCAACGGAATACAGCATCGAGCCGACCAGCAAGGCGCTGCGAGGCGAAGTTCCGCCGATTCGCCTCAATGGTGGCCAACCGCAAATGGAAGAGGTCGCTTTCCGTCTCAAGCAGGGGGAATTGTCGGGAATCGTCCAAGTGGCTGACAAATTTATCATTCTCAAATGTGAAGGCCGCACCGAGCCGGTCGATGTGAACCTTGCTGAGGTGACGCCGATCCTCAAACAGGACATCTACGAAAAGAAGATTCGCATGGCAATGAGCGAGAGATTCGAGCAAATTCGCAATAGCGCCCGCATCGACAACTACCTCGCCGGCACGACGCAGGCTCCGCCACGGCAGGCGCAAGCCCCCCAGCGGGATCCGGCCGTGCAGCCAACTTCGGGCACTCGTTAGCCAATCGACGGTGGCTACATTGAGTTGAAAGTGATCGACACAATGGTGCTAACCTTGTTGATCTCGTAAACTATAAATATCCATCACAAGCCCCGGGCAACTGCTGCTCGGGGCTTTTTGACATTCGCGAATGCAGAATCATGAGCAATAACTCGCCTCAAAACAGCTCCGTCGATAGCCCATTCCAAGTGCAAGTCGCTCAGCGAGTGACCCGATTGCCCCCCTATCTGTTTGGGAAAATCAACAAACGGATTCACGACAAACGGACCGCTGGCGACGACGTCATCGAACTCGGCATGGGCAACCCCACCGACCCTCCTCAAGATTTGGTCATCGAGAAACTGTGTGAGGCGGCCCACGACCCTCGCAACCATCGCTACAGCAAGAGCAACGGCATCGCCAATCTCCGCCGCGAAGTGGCGGCCAAATATTTCAAAAAGTACGGTGTTCGCGTCGACCCCGAAGCCGAGGTCATCACCTGTCTCGGCAGCAAAGAAGGCTTTAGCCACATGTGCCTGGCGCTCATGGGACCGGGCGACACGGCCATCGTGCCCGCGCCCTACTTTCCAGTCCACGTCTACGCGGTGGCGCTCGCCGGTGCCAACGCGATTTCGCTTCAGGTTGGTGACAGCGACAAGTTCTTGAGCGACATCGCCTACACCTGCGAGACACTTTATCCGAAGCCAAAGCTGTTGATTCTTTGCTATCCACACAATCCGTCGGCCGTGGTGGTCGAGCAAGGGTTCTACGACGAGGTGGTGAAGATCGCCAAGAAATATGGGCTGATGGTCATCAGCGATTTTGCCTACGCCGATGTCGCGTTCGATGGTTACAAACCGCCCAGCTTTTTGGCGTCGGAGGGAGCCATCGACGTGGGTGTCGAATTCACCACCATGAGCAAGGGCTACAACATGGCCGGCTGGCGGGTTGGCTTTTGCTGTGGCAATCGCGAAATGGTTCAGGCATTGGGGACGATCAAAGGCTACTACGACTACGGTATGTTTCAGGCGATTCAAATTGCCGCGATCATGGCGCTCCGACATACGGATGCCGCAGTCGAAGAGCAGAGCCTTATCTACGCTAGCCGTCGCGATGCACTCTGCGATGGACTCGCGCGACTTGGCTGGGCCGACGCACGCCCCAAAGCGGGCATGTTCGTCTGGCAGCCGATTCCCGAGCCATGGCGGAGCCGGATGAGTACCATGGACTTCGCGATGATGTTGCTCGAAGAAGGGAACGTCGCGGTGAGCCCCGGCAGCGGATTTGGCCCCGCCGGCGAGGGTTTCTTGCGAATGAGCCTGGTAGAGAATGAAGAGCGACTTCGACAGGCTGTCAGGCAAATTCGCTCGTGTCTCCGCGATGCGGAGCCGAGATATGAACTCACTCACGACGCGGCGATGAGCCACTAGCGTACAGTTCGAAATGGCTTGCACCTTGTTGCTATCGACCGCATGGCGAAGGCCGGGTCGTGGTGACGCAAACGTCATCGACGGGCCGTGGCGGCACTCGTTTCTAAGTCGCGAAGGTGAGGTTGCCGATGGCCTCTGGCGTTCGCATCGTTTTGACCGTTTTGTCCACGAAACAGCCAACACGATTGGAGCGGACAAAACCCCGATTTTTGTCTCTCGCTCAACTTGCAAAAACCACTTGTTTTCCAGTCGCTTTCGAACATCGCGGGTGAATTTCGTACCTGGGTTTTGCGCGACCAGTTGGCGACATTTTGGACAAAACCCATTTTCGCGAGTTGAGAGTCAAGTGTGGAGTGTGGAGAGGATTGGTAGCATGGGCGTGCCCGCCCGTGCAACGTTGAAGGGACGGCGAGGCTCCTGCCGAGCCGAGTGCCACTGTTTGGCTTGTCCACCAATCCACGGGTGCCACTGTTGGCTTGTCCAGCAGTGCGTATGAGTTGTCGGGTCCCACTGCCTGCTTGTCCAGCAGTGCCTCGGCCCCCTGAATTTAGTCGCGTCCGCGAAATCTCATCCAACGTGCAAAATTCATCGACTTTTGCACCCCCTCGGTTCGCAAAACCGCTTAATTCACAGGCCCAAACGCAACGGGCAGGTGCAAAAATCGCAGAATTCAAGTTCATTTCCGTCCATTGTCAGGGTGCAAAATTCGAATCGAACAGCAGCCAAGTGCAGCCATCCGGCTTGTCCAGCAGTGTCTCCAGCAGTGCTTACTCAAACACATTTTCACGCACCCACTTTCTACCACGCCGCGCGGCCAATTTCTACAAGAAACTTTGGCCGGCTTGGTGGAAAAGTGGAAAAGAGGTTGCGCATGAACAGGCGGAAAGTGGCACGCGAGGAAGATAAACGGTTCCTGACACCTTTTAGACCTCCTGGAATCAGAAAACCGTTAGCTTGGCCTCGAGGGGGCCGGGTTGGAAGCTGGGTTTGACTGAGCGCACACTCGCGTTTAGAATTTGGATTCGCCACCTAGAATTCGTAATTGGAGATTATCATGACGCGGGCCGGCTACCTAATTTTGTTCTTTATATCTCCACTCGTTTACCCCGACTGTGCGAACGTGCACGCCGAAGAGATTGAAGTCGCACAGGCTAATTCAGCAAGCAAACGCGCAACCCAAACGAAGTTGGACAGCATTCACAAACAGATAGCCAAATTCCTTGCGCGAGATATTGCAGAGTTGCAAAAATCCCTGGACAAGCGCGGACATTTTCATATGTCAGACCTTGTCACATCCATAGACAAAAGGCAACTCTCAAATGAAGCGCAACTTGATTTCGATTGTTGGGTAGACGGCAAATCTATACCGCTACCAGTTGAACGAAAGTCAGGTTACATCTATTTCTTCGTCGGTTTCGACTTAGGTAGCGAATCGAAAGGATTGGTCTTATATGAGGCGAAGATCGACGACGACTTATTCGAAACTCCGCCAAATGGATATCAAAGAATGTTACTGACCGCTTTGGCTTTTTATAACCCTAAACACAAGTCCGCACCGATTGAGATTCACCGATTTTGGAAGTACCCCTGGAATGAGGAAGGTTCAAGTGTCGACAGTACTAATTCTTGCCCATAGGTAAGCGCCCACCACTCCGTATAGTGCAAAT
>JBGSWC010000038.1:0-2195 GCA_041752635.1 Pirellulales bacterium
TGGCGGCTCTTAAGCAAGAGCATGGGTTGTTTTGATTGTTGTGGATGACATGGGCTATGGCGACCCCGGTTACTACGGCGGTGGCGCTGCGATCGGTCAAGATTCCTCGATCAAGCATTCGAGTTGGCATTGGTCAGGCGCATCGACAGGATTTGTAGTCGAAGTTGAAGCCATTCGGTGGTTTTCGATTCAGACACGCAGCACGTCCAAAAACTACAGCGGTAGACCCGACCGCCCGCAATTGCCTCCGACGTCAAGGCGCGTCGGCTGGACCACTCGCCCGCTGGAGGGCCTTCCAGCTATCTACGGAGGTGTCTCCGGCCGAATGGCACCGCTGCAAGTTCGCCGTAAGTATTTGCCGCCGAGACGATGCAACTTCCTTCAGTTCTAACCGCAGTGAACCGCAGCGAACTAGAGGTTCAAGATGACAAAGTTCAACTTAGGAACTGTTCAGCAATAACTTCGTTATTTGATGACTGGCAAGACATAGTTGTACTTGCCGAGAACGGCGTCGCGGAGGGTCGTTTCACACGCTTGGAAGGCGTCACTCGCTTTTCGCCCTGACTGGTAGACTTTTCGAGCCAGTTCTGCCACGACCGACAGCCCCGTTGTCGTCGTCACTTTGGAAAATAGTAGTTGCATCCACTCCAGCGACTCACACAACCGGCCTCTCAAGGCGCGACTCAGATGGCAGAACAGTCGATGGTCGATCGGATTGTATTTCGAACAGTACGGCGGCAAGTGCGCCACGCGAATCGGAATCTCAAGTCGATTCGCCAGCAAACTCAACTGCTCGCGATACAAAGAGACCCGGTAACCATTGCTGCCGCCGCAGTCCGCCAGCACCAACATGCCGCCGACGCCGTCGTAGGACCTCTTTCCCAGCCGATGCCACCAACGACGAATCGCATCCGCGGCCAGTTCGCCCGTGTCGCTGCCCGTGGCCAAGTAGACTAAGGCTTCGTTGCGAACCGTATCGTAAACGCCATAGGGAATCGCTTTGCCTACGGAGTACGAGCCGAAGTCATGATCAAACGCTCGCAACTGGCCGTCGGTCCAGGCTTGGCCGTCATGTGCGTATTGGCCCAACAATTCCTTCTTCTTCGTATCGACGCTGAGAATCGGCCAGCCCTGGGCGGCGTACTCGGCGCGAAGCTCGGCCAGTCGTTCAAACTGCGGTTGCCGGTCTTCGCTGTGCCCCAGCGGGATTTGCTTTTGAATCTTTCGTCGACCCAGTCCGAGAGCATCGCGAAGCAATCGGCCCAGCGTGCTGGCGGCAATCTCGAACCCGCGATCGTACAACCGTTCGGCAAGTCGGCGCAGCGGCATGGCCGTCCAGATCTTGCCGACGCTCACCGGCGAGCCCGCGGTTTGGGTTTGAAGTTCGTCGCGGGCGGCATCGACAAGTCCCGGTTGGGAGCAGCTAGCATTTCGGCGACCGCCCCCTTTTTTCGGACGCGAGATTCGGCCGCATCCTTGGGGAGCGCCTCGATATCGGCTCTACCCTGGCGGATGGTGTCCGGATGGCAATCGAACAGCCTCGCCAAGTACTTCACGCCGCCATGCCCAAGCTTGGCGGCTTCCACCGCCGCGTACCGTCGGCGATCTTTCTCGCTCAACGAATCGAACAGCCGACGCATTTGTAATTCAACGTCTTTCGCGTAACCTTTCATGGAAAACCTCCGTGATTCGAGTCGCTCCATAGTATAACCGATTCGACGAAGTTATTTTCGAACAGTTCCTAAATCAGACGCTTGCACGGCGGAGTCGCTGCGCTTCATGATTCATGTCTCGTGAATTTGTCTTGGTTGTACTTTTCATCAATCCAAGACCTCAGCTTCCACACAAAATAATATCGGCTGGTCGTCGAGGCCTGCTGATGTGACTTTCGTCACCAGAGGTTGAACACGACCCACCCCGATTCTACCATGGCAGTATGGGCGATAAGCGGCACACCTTTGAAAATCACCGAAAAAACAGTGCTGGGGGTACCGATTCGGTGGATCGAGTAAGAGTGCTGAAACTCTAATTAAATCACACTGGTGGGCTACCGCCAACAAGTGCTACCTGCCAACTGATACAGCGGACTTAGCATAACGATTTCCATTTCACGAGGCTTAAGAATGTCAATGAAAAAATTTAGGTTTCGTGTAGGCGGTTCAATCACTTTGCAGCTCCACACCGGCTTCATAGTG
>JBGSWC010000039.1:0-25050 GCA_041752635.1 Pirellulales bacterium
ACGGGATAATTTGGAAAGTCAATCCAGTCGATCCGGCCGATCCCGAAATCCTGTCCTTAAATTGCGTCACGATTGAGACATCGATGCGTTGTTTTGCGGAGTTGGGCACTCGAACGTATACTGCGCTAGCGGATCGTATTCCGCGCGAAACAACTTACCGACCCGACTTTTTGCCCCGACCGAAACTGCGATGGCTGACTCGATGCTCGAAGTCGCTCGACGTGCCGACGAGTTCTTTATGAATGCTTCGCCGATTCATCACGCGATGCGTCGCTTGGCGCGAGCGATGAACGAAATGCAGATTCCGTTCGCCATCGCCGGAGCGATGGCAGCCAACGCCCACGGCCATCGCCGCACCACGGCCGATGTCGATATTCTCATTGCCTCGGCCGACCTGGCACGCTTCAAAGAGCGGCACCTGGGGCTCGGCTGGGTCGACAAGTTCGAAGGCTCCAAAAACTTTCGCGACACCGTGGCGGGCGTCGACATCGACGCGCTGTTGGTGGGTGGCTACCCGGGCGACGGACTCCCCAAACCGATCGCCTTTCCGTCGCCGGCCGACGTCGCCGAAGTGGGCGACGACGGCATTCCCTACATCTCGCTCAAGACACTGCTCGAACTAAAAATCGCCAGCGGCATGACGGCCTCGCACCGCATGCAGGATCTGGCCGACGCGATGAAATTGATCCGCGCGCAACAACTGCCGGAAGATTTCGCCGCTTCGCTCAACCCCTACGTCGCCGACAAATTCCGCGAACTTTGGCAAGCGGCGCAGGTTTCGGATGAGTATTAGTTGATGATGGTCTTGCTCCACGATACAAGCACGCTACCCAGTAACCTGAGCAAATCAGCAAATTGACAGGATGACAGGATCGGCGGGATTTACGGGAATGTTGAGAGTTCCATCCAGTCGATCTTGAAATCCTGTCGTTCATCAAACCGTGATCGCGCTTGTCGCGTGTTGGAGATGGAGCCATGTGGGAGAAGTTGTCAGGAACCATTTATTGACGCCCCCGCTCTGGTGGCACAACATTTTGGCGCGAGATGACCGTTACGAGCTACCGAAGGTTGGTAGGTGTATCTTTATGTTGACCCGAAACTCAAAAAAACGGTTCCTGACACTTTGTTTACTTCTGTGACCCGTTTTAAGAGGCGAATCCAAGAGATGAGTGAACCTGACTCGACATCGAAGAATTATCGTGACTACAACGATTTTGATAGCGGATGGTATGCACCAAGCGAGGACTTCGAGGGCATCGAGGTACGTCGCAACGCAGACGGGCAACTACTCTTTCGCGGAGAATTTGAGAGAGGAGAGAAAAGAGTCGGCACACATATCGCCTTCTGGGACAACGGCAATCTTCGCGAAGTTAGTTGCTGGGTAGATGGTTGGATTTATGGTACGCAACTCTGGTTCGACGAAGACGGTAGCCTCGCAACAGAGCGACATTTTGGCGATCGTGGGGGAAGGGAACGTCGATGGATTGAGTTCGAGTATCACTCGTTTCGAGACATGGAGGAAGACTGCGGGAAAATTTACTCCGTTCAAGTGTACGAGGATGGAGAACTCGTGTCTGAATGGCTGAGCGACGAAATGCATGCGAGTGACAAAAGGATAGATATGGACGGTATAGTTAGGCGGGCAGTGAATAAATTTTTCCCTGAATTTGGCTTGGATGGGCCAGCCGAGTAGTTGGTGGTTACAAGAAAACTTCGGGGACAGCCAACCCTAACGAGGAGAATTTTCGACCGTCAGCAAGACCCAACCACCCATCCGCCTCGCGCACAGCGCTATTTGCCCTGGCCAAATTTTGTTGTCGAAATTGGCCGCGGATGTGGTAGAACGGGTGTATGTGTACATGTGTTCATAGTCCTGCAGCAGAGAAGCCAGAGGGTGGCACCCGGTGGGTCGGTCGTTGGTCCCAAAACAACAAGCGAGTTTTCATTTTGGCGCTTTTCGCGAAAAAGGGCCGACAGAATGAGGTTCATTTTGTCGCTTCCCACTGGCGATTCGCCCACAAAAACAAGCGGTTTGCTGGACCGCGAAGCGACAGAATGCGAGCTATTTTGTCGCATGAAATCGTGTTTTCGAGAAATGCGACAAAACGACAAAACGACAAATTGGTTGTGATAGAAAGAGGGTGTGTCAAACAGGCCTCGATTCACACTGCTGGACAAGCCAGGCGGTCGCACCGGGCGACGGAATTCGCTAGCGAGGTAGAACGTCATTCCCGCGCAGGCGGGAATCTAGACGCACCGCTTTGCGACTGAAATGAGTGGGCAGCCGAGCAAGCGATAAACACCGAATGCGGTATTGTCGATGCTGCGAACTGTTGTCGATTGGAATACAACTCTCTAGATTCCCGCCTGCGCGGGAAAGACGGATACGACTGCGTCGTTTACTCGAATTTGCACTCTACGGAGCGACGATTTCTTTGCCATCGACGACCAACTCACCACCGGCGGTCGAGAATTGTGGAGCGACTTTGTCGTCGGCTTCGCTGTCGGTGAGTGCGAGTTTGCCTTGCTGTTCGACGCGGACTTGCACGGCGCCGTTGTCGTAGAAGTAGCTGCCGGTCGCTTTGACGCGCGAGACGCCGCCGACGCTCAGACCGCTGCGACCGTTGGCTCGGCATTCGACGCCGACTAGCTCGCAGTCGCGGACCAATTCGTGAGCATTGATGCCATCGGTGTGGAAACCTTGAACGACCAGATTTTCGATACGCACATGCTTGACGTTGTAGAGAGTGACCCCTGTTTGCATGCCACAGTGTCTCAGGTCGTAGTCTTGGGGGAGTTTGTCTCCCTCGACCTTCAGCCACATGCGACCGTCGGCGAGCGCCCACTGGCCGGGGGGGAGCAGCGAATCGACTTCGCTTGTCGAGTCGATCGCGACGCGAGTCAGCGGTCGCCCACTGGCGAAGAGTTGTTGGAAAGTGAGTCGGCGGGGTCGCATCGCGAAGACAGCTCCTCCTTGTGGTTCCCAAGCTCCAAACTCAGCGGCGACCGATCCGTCGAGGATCGCTCCATTGCCCACGATCGTGAACGGCTCGTCGGCGAAGCCTTGGTGACGAGGTCCCGAGAGGGCGATCATTTCGTAGTAGGGGACCGGGGTGCCGGCCAGTTCGATGCGATCTCCTCGGTCGGCGACATGCAGCGCCATTGCGATCGTGCGAAAGGGACCGTTGTCTGCGTCGGCAGTAGCCGTGTAGCCGGTCAAGTGATCGCCACCGGCGAGGTTGTTGACATACCAAGTTCTTGCAGCAGCCAACGAGGGGACTAATACGAGCAGGCAGACGGCAATCAGCGAACGGAGCAGCATGACGATGGCTTTCGCTTGAATTCGAACGAACACGACGACGAAGCATTCATCGGCAATGCTTGTGACACAGCTGACCTTCAAGCGATGCAACTGGTCCAATCGGATCAATCGATACATTCGTCAGTGTGCGAGACGACGCCTGACGCCGACAAAACCGACCAAAAATACAACTCCCGCCGCCAGTGCGGTTGGTTCGGGGACCGCACCGGTTTGCACTGCCCCGGCGACAAACGATCGGCCGAGGTTGTCGCGCCAGACAGTGTAGTCGGCGGCGTCGACGACGCCGTTGTGGTTGCCATCGGCGGCGAGAGTGCCGGTGCTGCCGAATTGCGTACGCCACAAAATGTAATCGCCCGCGTCGACGGTGCCGCTGCCGTCGTAGTCGCCTTCGATCATGATATCGGTGTCGATGCGAAAGACCTCGCCACCAAACAAGTCGAGAACATAGAGATTGCCGTCGGCGTCTTCGCCAAACGAAGCGACCGATCCAATCGAGCCTACGTTGGGAACCAGATCGGAGTTGATATTTTCGATGATTGGAGTGTTGTTTTGGTTATATCGCCAGATGTTGCTTGTGATGTAGTCGCCAAAGATGTAGTCGCCACGCACGTCGTTGTCGGCTCCGCGATAGACATATCCACCGGTCACCGAGCGTCCTTGCAACGCGCCGGTGCCGCGGGTGTATTCGTAAATGGGGTCGACCAAGCCAGCGGTCGATGCTCCGGGGGTGAGTCCGGTGACCAGCGAGGCTTCTTTGATTCGCCACCCGTAATTTTCTCCGCCGGTGCTGTCAGCCGCTTGAAAGTCAATTTCTTCACGAGCGCCTTGTCCCACGTCGCCGATCCACAGATCGCCCGTCTCGCGGTCGAAGCTCGAACGCCAGGGGTTGCGAAGCCCATAGGCCCAGATTTCGTCGTCGCCGGTCACGCCGACGAATGGATTCGACGGGGGAATGGCGTAGTTGCGACTGGTGTCGGCGAAGTCGTCGGCGTCGACATTGATGCGAAGCATCTTGCCGTGAAAGTTGTCGGTGATGTCTTGGGCGTTGCCGGTGCCGGGGGTATGGCCATTGGTGGCGTTGTCGTTGCCGCCACCCCCGTCGCCGGACCCGATGTAAAGGTAGTTGTCGTTGGGACTGAAGCCGATCCATCCGCCGTTGTGATTGCCTTGTGGTTGGACCCAGTTGATGACTTCGTTGAAGGTTGTGTTGGCCACATTGGGGTCGGTTGCGCTGACCTGATACTCGCGTACATGCGACGAGAAGCCGGCCGAAGCGCCTTGGAACGACAGTCCCCCATTCGCGAAGGTGGCGCTGATGTAGAATTTTCCGTTCGTTTGATAATTAGGGTGGAAGGCCATGGCAAACAGTCCCCCTTCGCTGTTGAGGCCGGCGACATTGAGTCCCGACAAGAACGGTTGTGGTATCAGCGAGCCGGTGGTGCGGTCGAAGATGCGAATCGACCCGGTCCGTTCGACAATGAACAACCGGCTTGTGTCGCCCGGGGCGTGGGTTGCGAAAATGGGCTGCGACAGTCCGCTGGCGATGCGTGTGGTTCCAGTGATCTCGCTCCTCGCAACCGACGCAGCCAATGCGACGATGAGGATCGTGGCCGCTATTTTATGTGTGACAAACACTTTTTCTCTCCGCTTAAGGTAGCTGCTACGAATGCTCGACGAGGAATTCTTTCTCACGCGCCTAGTCCTTATACTAACGACCTGAACTAATTGCTGCACGAAACATACCAAATTCCATGACCCGCGAATCGAAACAAATCGGCGAAACCATCAATGCGATCGTCCGCAACTTGCGCGGTCGAGTTGCGGGTGTTTGGTTAGTGGTTGTTTTGGTTTTGGTCGGCGGTTACCTGGTCGCCGAACCGACGATGGAAGCATGGCTGGGGGTCGACTTACCTGGCGTCTCGTCGCCCGATGAGGTCGGTGAACAAGCCAACGAGTCGACGCGCAACCAGTCGAAAACGCCAACTAGCGGAGGCAAAGTTGAATCGCAGACCGGCATCGAGGAGATTCTCGACCACGTCGAAAACGATGTGTTTGTGTCGCCCGCCGGACTGCGGTACACCAAGGGGAGTGTCCACGGCCACCGGCTCAAGCACTTGATGGCTCACACTCGCGACGAACCCAACCGCCCCGGACCGCACGGTGTATTCGACTCGACTGACGCGGCCGAAGTCGTCAAGCTCGTTGACGAAGCTTTTCTCCAGGCGCTGTCGGGTAAGAAGAGTCGCCAAGAGATCGAACGAGACCGCACCGTCTACGCAGTCGACATGGGTCGGCGGATCGGCTACGTCGGCGGCGAAACGGGCCAGCGGCAGGGACATCCGGTGGCTCGCTACCTGCAAATCGTGGTCGAGACCGACGAAGCCGGTCCGAAATTCATCACGGCCTATCCCATCCGAAATTGGTAAAGGGTCGATTTGTGAGCAACGAAACGCGATCGCTGATGCACTACATTGGCTTTTGTCCGATCTGTAAGACCGGCCCGCTGGGACTGCGAACATGCGGCAACTGCCGAAAACTTGCCGTGTTGTGCGACGAGTGCGACGCGGTATGGCCCGACTACCAAACCAACCAACCACGGCATCGTGGTGGCGAGTCGCTGGGGTGTCCTCACTGCAACGCTTCGTTGGTGGGCGGCGGCTCGCACTGGGCGATTGCTAACGAACTGGCTAACTGCGACTGGGTGAGACGGGCGGTAAGTCAAGGAGACATGGCCATTCGCGAAGGACAGGCATTCGCACCCGAGGCGAATTTCGTCGAAGAAATTTCGCCCGAACGAGGGAATTCTTCCGATAAATTGCCAGATGACGACGAATTACTTCCTGGCTGTTAACTAAGCTATACTTCACTGCTGGCCTAACGGTCACGGTTCACTATCACAGCTCTTAAATTTTCCCTATTGCCCCATTGCCCCCCCGTTAGTATTGTTTAGCATCCTACTGCGAATCGTTTGTCGTTCGCCGGGTTTAACAATGTGGTCCGAATTGCTGCAAAAGAACGAATGAAAATAGGTCACTCGCCCGTCGCCACCACTCTTAGTGGAGCCTTTGGCTCACACTGGCGGACGCTGCGTAGTTTCGACCTCTCTCACCTGATGGCTGTAGCCACCCGCTTGCGATCTTTGTGGCGGTACCGGCTCAGGCGTTGAGTCGCCCCCTCTCGCGTCTGTCGCTGACTTTTTTGATCACTAAGGTGATCGCTCGGCGACGTTCACTGGTTTGGTTCTTGCGTTTCGCTGTTCGCAGCGATGGTTGATTGTTTTTTTGGGCCTTACTCTGCGCCCACAACCGATCTCGCTTACCGTTTTGCAACAACCTCGGCGGCTCGCCGATTGCTTTCAGAAGGAGTATTTTCATGCACAAAGGTTCTCACCTACTCGTCGATTGCCACAACGTTCCTCGCGAAACTTGCCTCAACGACGCCCTCGTTCTCGAATCGATGGCCGAAGCGGCCCGTCGCGCCGGGGCCCATGTGATTTCGCAGACTCGCTATCACTTTGGCCACAACTCGCCTCCCGGGTTCACGGCCGTTTGTTTGCTCGACGAGAGCCATTGCTCGTGTCACGCCTATGCCGACGAGCAGATGATGGCGATTGACGTGTTCACTTGTGGCGACACCGATCCGCGCGATGTGCTGCGCCACTTGCGTTCGATGGTCGATTTGGGAGACATTACCGTTCGCTCGGTGCCCCGTTTCCCGATGGACAGCGAAACGGCGGTCGAACCATTCGAAATCCTCGCAGTGGCGGAACACGAAAGTGTCGCGATCGCTTCATGACGGCCGACAAGACGGACTCGTTCCGCTTGAGAGCCTCGATTTAAATAATTGTCATTCCTTCGCCGACTTGTTACGAGCCATGAGCCGCACCGCTTTTGGCGGCCGGCAGCTCGGCGAAGCGTTTGACATTCTGCTCGAAATGCACCGGCGGCCCGCCTGCAAAACGGTCCTCACGCTCAGTGGCGCGATGACTGTCGCCAAACAGGGACGCATCGTCTGTGACATGGTCGACCGCGGCATGATCGATGCCGTGGTGTCGACCGGTGCGCTGATGGCTCATGGGCTTACCGAATCGATTGGGTTGGCCCACTATCGCTACGACCCCAGTAAGAGCGACGAAGAGCTGTTCGAGAAAGGCTACAACCGCATCTACGACACACTCGAGATGGAGTCGAACCTCAACGACGTCTGTCGACTGATGGCCGAAGTGCTCCGCGAGAGCAAGCCCGACGATGGCGTGTGGAGTTCCGCACGGCTCAACCGCGCCATTGGCAAGAAGCTCGACGAACTCGATCAAGGTGTGGGCATTTTGCGGAGTGCCTATCGAGCTGGCGTGCCGGTCTTTATCCCGGCGTTCACGGATAGCGAGGTGGGCCTCGATGTGTCGACTGTCGCCATGCTCGCGATGCGACAAAGCGTTGGTGATGACCATCGACAATTGCTCGAAACGGTGCCGAGCTTTAATCCGTTTTACGACCTGCAAGAATACGCCAAGCTGATTCTCGACGCCGAAGAAGTCGGCATCTTCACCATCGGTGGTGGCGTTCCGCGCAACTGGGCACAGCAGGTTGGCCCGTATGTCGACATCACCAACAACCGGCTCGACGTGTCGCTTCCGGTGCCTAGGTTCCGGTACGGTGTTCGCATCTGCCCAGAACCGGTGCATTGGGGTGGGCTGTCGGGCTGCACCTACAGCGAAGGAGTGAGCTGGGGCAAATTCGTTCCCTCGGCCGAAGGGGGCCGGTTTGCGGAAGTTCACGCCGACGCGACGCTTGTCTGGCCTTTGCTCATGAAGGCCGTCTTTGAAGAACTGGATCGCGGCGAGTAGTTCTATTTTTTGACGCCGAGACGCGAAGGCGCAGAGCAGCGCAAAGGACGTTGCGGCTATTCTTCGCTGCTTTGCGCTACGTCGCGGCTTGGCGACTTAGCGTCGAAATTTACGCTTTTGTTAGTTGCCTGGGATTCAACTGCTTGCTACCATGCGGACAGCATGATTCGAGCAACCCGCCAAAAAATAGTCGCCTCGCTGCTGATCGCACTTTACGGTGCGGTTGGCATGTTCGGCTATGGATTGCACTCCCTGGTGCCCTGCGGTGATGAGGGCTGCTGTGTTGATGTCGATTCGCACGACTGCGACTGTGGCTTCCATTCGCTGCCGCCGAAGAATTTCGATGAGCCTTCGTTTGCCGCCAGCGAAATTGTTCACAATCCAGTCGATTGTGCCATCTGTTTGCTGATCGCACAGATGAAGGCGGGGCAGGTTGATTTGCCGCCGCCGGCCATCGAGTCGTGCGTTACTAGCGAAGTCTCTCTCGTCGCGGGTCGGTTCGCGACACATGCGTTCTATCTGACCACACTCTCTCGTGGTCCGCCGGTTTGCAGCTAACGCTCGTTGCCTTGCGCCGCCGCTGCTTCGATTCTTAGGCGGCGTCGGTTTCTGCTGCAAATCATCCCAATTTATGGAGCCGGATCGCGGTGATCGCGTAGTCGGCTGCTGAAAGTTTCTGGCAATGCGCCAAAAAGCTGGTTTTACGCTGGTCGAACTGTTGGTCGTGATCGCCATTATTGGCGTGTTGGTCGCGTTGCTCTTGCCTGCGGTACAAGCCGCTCGCGCGGCAGCACGCCGCACGCAGTGCGCCAATAATATGCGACAGATTGGTCTCGCGACCCATCAGTTTGCCACCGTGCATAAGGGGAAATTCCCCGGCATCTGGCACCAGGCTGACAAAGAGAAGTCGTGGATTTTCACCCTCGGCGACTATACCGAGAACGTCGATTCGATTCGCCTCTGTCCCGAAGACTTAAAGCGAATCGAGCGTCGTAGCTCGGCCGAAACCAGCTATGTGATGAACGGATACCTTCGCCCGGCTTCAGAGCTTGAGCGAGAGGTGTTTCCCGAAGAGGTGGGCTATTTTTCACCCCGGCTCTACGCATTGCCCGAGACGCATCGCACGATCGTCATGATGGAGGCGGCCGACACGCTGGCCGTCGACATTCAGTTCGATCACGTTGAAGCATGGGAATGGTTTTCAGCGCGTAATCCAACGCCCGAAGCGCGGCTGCGAGCGATTGAGTTCGAACTGGCCACCAGGCGACATTCGCACTCATCGTCGAATTTTCTCTACGGTGACGGCCACGTCGAGGCGGTTTCCGCCGAGCAGATCGCCGAATGGGCGACAGACAATTTTAACTTTGTCCGCCCGCCGAAGTAATAACTCATAGTCGTTGATCGCTCCGCGATCATGTGTTGGTTCGCGGAGCGAACTACGACGATCAACTAATGGAATGTATCGCTTGCGTAGCGAATCTGTCGCTACGCGCTCGCGTAATTCGAATGCTGTATACATTTTTCATCGTCCGTTTTTTCTCTGAGTGAGGGTCTTGTGATGAATTTTTCAATGAGAGTTTTGACGTTTCTGTCGATCTGCTGCGTCGCCAACTGGGCGATTGCAGAGGAACCGCACGCCGACATTTTTGTGGGCCGCCCCGTTGAGGGCATGCAAACGCTGATTGGTGGTGCTCTGGTTCCCGACGAGCTGAACCTGACAGATCGCATTTTTGAAGGCGATATGGGAATCGGCATGTCGGGATCGAATAACTTTTACGAAGGTACCGAACTTGGTTTCTTTAACGCCGGTACAATGAATCTTTTGGAAGCCACCAACCCTGTCGGTGCGCTGCCGCTGCTGGAAGGCGAAGCCCCCACGGTTACGCAGATCGATACGGTACTGGGCATCCTTAACGGATCGCTTTACTTCTGGGATGGCCTTGGTGCGGTGAATTTCCAATTGTCGAGCGCCACGTTCGACATAATCGCATTTGATGAGGGGGCCGATGCGAATGGCGCGATCGACGATCACCCGATTTTTATCATCGATGATCCGATGAGTGACGATCTGCCTGCTACGGGTATTTACCTCGCCTCGCTGACCGCGACGCTCACTGATTTGTCCGCCTCTGATCCAGTGCGCGTACTGTTTGTTACCAACGAAGAACTTGAAGAGTCGGGCGCTGTCGAACGGGCCCAAGACTTTTTGGCAGGCGGCGCAGTCCCCGAACCTTCGTCAATGGCGCTGATTGCATTGGCGGTCGGCGGCGTCTGTGTTTTGCGGAAGCGGCTCGGTTAATCGTTTTTTTTCCACGCGCCGCTCAACGCACCCACCACCAAGCAGGTTACCACGCGTTGAGCGGCTTTCTTCCCACTTCAACAAGAGTCACGGATTATGACCCGTATTGCTCTGCTAGTTACCACCCTTGTGCTGCTGTCTTGGTCGAATCAGTGCTGCGCGCAACACGCCGACATCATGATTCAGCAAGCCGACGGACAACTCGTTACTGGCATCGCCAACCTCGATAGCAACAGTTTTTCGTCGCCTTCGCTAGTGTTCACCGATTCGCTATTATTAATCGCGAGCACCAGCAACTGGATTGGTAGCGACCCCGGTTTCTTCGCGCTCTCTGAAGGAAGCGTCTTGCTGCCCGTTGGTACCGAAGCATTGCCGGGCGGTTTGGATGTGTTTTGGGACTTTCTGCCGATGTCAATTGGCTCGACCGCCTCGAACCTCTTTTACTGGGACGGCCTCGATAGCGATGGGAATGGGTTGTCGGTGGCCGATGTGGAACCGATCCTTCCCACTTCGAATCTTGAACTAAGGATTAACAGCCCAGGCACCGGCGTCGGCTTTGGTTCGGCCGCAGTGACTGGTACCCCCGACTTTGTGGCGGGTAAGAAGGTAGAAACGACGGCGTTCGATGGTTCGATACATCATCATCCTGTCGTTCGGATCAATGCCACGATGGAAGACGACCCGCCCGCACAGGGTGTGTACCTCACTTCGTTGCAACTTCGCACGGCGGGATCCATCGAACCAAGCGAACCATTTTTTCTCGCGTTCCGCACAAGCGGCATAGCCATCGGAGCCGAAGCGGCAATGGCTAGTTGGGTCATGCAGAATTACGAAATGCTCATCGCCCCCCCAACCCTCGCGGGCGACTTCAACGGCGATGGCCACGTCGACGCGGCCGACTATACCGTGTGGCGTGATAATCTCGGCGCGATCGACTTGCCATTGGTCGACGCCGACGGCAGCGGCACAGTCGATGCCGGTGACTATGCGATTTGGCGAAGTAATTTTGGAGCGATGGCACAAGTTGGATCGGGCTCACTGTCGACCCCAGCGGCAACGGTGCCCGAATTGTCAAGCTGTCTGACCGCGATGTTGCTGCTGAGTGGCTTCGCTGTTTACCGGCACAGGCTCTTTACGTAAACGACCTTGTCGTCGCCCAAGTCGTAAAAATCAACAAACCGCGCGGCCTCAACGCATCCGATCCGCTCGTAGAAATGTCGCGTCGATGTGTAGAGTTCGCGGCTCGATGTCTCGATATAGAGCTGTCGCCCGCCAAGGGCGGCGACCAAGCGTTCGACATCGGCGATGAGTTGTCGGCCGATGCCTTTGCCCTGGTGGCGGGGATCGACAACGACCCAGTACAGGTCGAAACTCCCCCGTGTGCAGGCAATCGGCCCGTAACAGGCGTAGCCGATAGTTGATTCATGATCGTCAGCGAAAACGAAGTGATAGCCCGAAGCGTCACCGCGGGCGAGTCGCTCATCGACTAGTTCGACAGCCACAGCGACTTCGTCGTCGGTGAAAAACTTTGTGGCAGTGCATATGTCGCGGACGTTGCCTCGGTCGGCAGGTGTCGTTTCGTAGCGCAAGGTGGTGGTGCTAATTGGCATCGCGATGGGTCCCGGTGAGTAGTCCCGCAAAAAAATGGCGTGCGTTGGTGCCCAGTGTCCGCGTGCGGTAGCCACCTTCTTGCACCACGAGCGTCGGTAAATTAACTGCGCCCAGCATTTTACCGTTTCGCTCGAAGTCGCTCGCGCCGAGCGACCACGTGCCCGTCGGGTCTCCCTTTGCGGGGTCGAGCCCAAGGCACACGACCAAATAGTCGGGTTTGAACTCATTTACTCTGTTAATCGCGATGCCGAGTGTTTGGTGATATTCGTCGGCCGTGATTTTCTCGTCGAGCGGCAGGTTGAGATTCGCTCCGATGCCGGCTCCTTCGCCGACTTCGTCGGCGAAGCCCGTGAAGTAGGGATAGGCAAACTCGGGGTGTCCATGAATCGAAACGGTCAGCACATCGTCGCGCGAGTAGAAGATGTCTTGCTGTCCGTTACCGTGGTGATAGTCGACGTCAATAATCGCGACACGGCGACCCTGCTTGGCCAGATAGTTGGCACCGATGGCCGCGTTGGCAAAGTAACAGAACCCGCCAAACGCGTCGCGTTCGGCGTGGTGGCCCGGCGGCCTGACGAGCGCGTAGCCCAGTCGGTCGCCAGCCAATAGCGCATCGGCAACGGTCAGCACACAGTCGACCGCCCGCCGCGCTGCCGGGTACGCATTTCGGTTAATCGGCGTGAACGTATCGATGCAATAATAACCCGCCAGCACCGACATATCCTTGGGTGGTCGGTGACGATTACGGACTGGAAAGACGTAGGGATAAATCGACTTCCCTTCGGGTGCATCGGCACAGGCGCGCTCTAAGTATTCCACGAGCTCCTTGGAGTGAATCGCCAAAATCGGATCGAGTCCATGCTCGACGACTTCGACACGTTTCGTCCATCCGGTCGGTTCAAGCTCGCGCAGGATCGCCGAGATGCGGACGGGTGATTCGACGTAACCTCGCTCGCGAATATGGTGGATTTCGTGCTTGTCGTTGACCGCCATGACGATTTGATTCTGATGCCGCGTCGCGTCCTGCGATTGCAAATGACCTGGTCTCTGATAACAGGCCGCGCGAAGTTTCACGGGATCATCGACGAATGAATCGACCACTTCGCGAACATAATCGGCGGGGCAAAGGTCGCCGTACTTGCGTTCGAGAATCGCCCGAACCACGCCGCGAGCAAACTCCTGGGTGAGAGGCTCGTGGCGACCCAGATCGTCATAGACGAGGTGCGGCAAGTTGTCGCTATCGCTGCCGGGGACCGGCAGTTCGTACTTGGTGCCCACGATGGGGCGGGCACCGAACCGCTCATAAAATCGCAGTCGCGCTGCGTTCTGTTTCCGCATCACTGGATCGAGGCAACGTTCTGGTTCGTCGGGCAGGCACTCGAAGAACAGCCCCTTGGTGTCGTGGCCGCGGGCTTCGTCGCGGATATGCTGATAGAGGGCGGCCCCAACGCCACGGCCCGACAACTTCGTCTCGGCGGCCAAATAGTCGAGATAGAAAAACCCAATCACCGGCTCGTGTAGCGCGATTGCAAAGCCGGCCACGACGTGCCGGGCGTTCTCGGCGACGTAGAGCATGGTTCGCAATTGGCGACCGAAGGGGTTTCGTAATCGCTCGGAGAGCTCCGACAAATCACGCGGATCGGCTCCTTTGAAGTGCTCATCGAAAATCGGCTGGACTTCGTCAATCGTAGCGCGATTTCCCGGCAATGCGTCATCGGGAACGCGGCGAATGCGAAACATGAGTGGCTAACTCCTTGGGTGACGCGTTAGTCCGGATGCCACGATTTTTGTGATTGCGTCGTCGAACGTAAACCCAGCCTCACTGACTGCTGCCGCGAAACCGGCATCGGGCGAAAGACACGGATTGGCGTTGATTTCGAGAACGTAGGGCTCGTTGCGGTGGTCGAGCCGAAAGTCGACGCGGGCGTAACCCCCTATTTCAAAGATGACGCAGCAATGTTCGGCCATTTGTTGCAATTCGTGAATCATGCCTTCTTCGTGAGAAGTGGCGGCGAACGTGCGTGGTGTACCCCGATATTCGTCAGACTGTTCGTCCCACTTAGCCGCTTGGCCGACGATGTGCGGTTGATTCGGCGGCAGCATGCCAAAATCGATCTCCGCGACAGGCAAGCAGGTCCACCGGCCATCTGTTTCGATCAGCGAAATGTTAAACTCCCGCCCCTCGATAAACTGCTCGGCAAAATGGGACACGCCGAGGGCTTCGTCACGACGGGCAATTGCCGCGCGGAGCGTATCGGCATCGCATGGACCAACGATCGACGACTCGTCGATACCGCGCGAGGCGTGTTCGTAAATCGGTTTCACAATGTACTTGGCAGTGGCGTCAAACTCGCGATTAAATGCAAACCAGTTCGGAGTCGGGATAAAACAGCTATCGATATGCGCTTTGACTCGGAGTTTATCGCCCGAACTCGCGATGGCGGACGACGAACTCCCTGTGAAAGCAATCGCCATCGACTCGAGCAGCATGGGCACCATCGGCATCAGCCGGTCGGTTCCGGCGAGCGATTCGACCAGATTAAACACCAATTCGGGACGCAGCGCCAGAAGTTGCCTGCGAAGCTGGCCCAGATCGAGCGTTGTCGAAAGCGCGGTTGCGCGATGTCCGAGCCGAGTGAGCGACTCGATAACCGCGTCGCTCTGCACCAGCACATCGCGTTCGTCGGTCGATGCGTTAGCCGGCACATGCTGGTGGAGCACCACGACGTTCATCGGGTGACACTCGCCGATTGCCCAGCACGACTTGCCGCCGATGCGACGAAATCACCAATGAGTTGCTGGTAGGAAACACCTACGCTCGTGGCGATCATCGGCAGGTCGCTGTGCTGGGGATGTAAACCGGCGAGCGGGTTGGCTTCGATGAATTGGGGCTGCCCCGACGCGTCGCAGCGCAGGTCGATCCGCCCCCCGTCACGACCACCGAGGACTTGCCAAGCAGAGAGCGCCAGCGCTTCAGTGGCGGCAACGACTGGGTCATCTGCGTCGACCGGGCGGTATTCGACTAACTCTTCGCAGTTCTCTTTGTTGTGGTACGAATACACGTTCGGTTCGGCGGCGTCGAGCAACACGATCTCGAGCGTCCCCAGCACTTTGGCGGCATCGCCGGTGCCGACGAGTCCCACCGTGAATTCGCGACCAGGCAGGAATTCCTCGACCAACACCGGCTGTCGAAACTCGGCCAGCAATTGCTCGCAGGCCGACCGCAGTTCAGTGGGCGACGCAATGAACGAACGAGGTGTCACCCCTTTGCCAGTCCCCTCGGCGACCGGTTTGGCGAACAGCGGAAATTGTAAATTGTGTGTTGCCAACTCGCCAAGTTCGTTCACCACAAACGAGCGGGGCGTCGCCAGACCGGCGTCGCGGACCAATGCCTTCGTCGCGTGTTTGTCGAGACAAATCGCCATCACGCATGGGTCAGCGAACGTATAGGCGATCTCGTAGAGATCGAGGATCGCCGGCACCTGTGCCTCGCGGCCTCGGCCGTGCATGCCTTCACAGATGTTGAACACCAATTCCCAGCGGTCGCCACGGGCGAGACGCTCGACGAGCGCACGAGCCGAACCGACGCGGTCGACCTCGTGGCCGCCGGCTTCCATGGCCTCGGCGAGAGCGTCGATCGTGTCGGCGCGGTCGAACTCGGCTGTGGCAAGCTCGCTGTAGCCCGCCGCCAGGTAATCGTCGCGAAGGTCGTAGGTCAGTCCGATGAACATGATATTGCCAGCGTGGCCGGCTCGGTTTGGATTTCTTGGTAAAGCATCTGATGCCACCTCTCGGCATCGTTGCGATTCATGCCAATCGCCTGTGGCAGCGTTTGGTCGGCAGCGAGCAATTGCGTTGGACAACCACCGGCAAGTTTGTCGCGAATGCCGTCGGCATCGTAGTCAAATGGGTACAGTCGACAGATCAGCGGCCGCACTTCGGTCGGCAGCGAACAGCCACGCTCGCCGAGAAACGAGCAATCACCATCGGCCCGTTGTTTCATCACCCGTTTGGTGCCGTCGTCGCGAAAGACACACTGTTGCCAGAGTGGATCGCTGTCGACTTCGAGATAGGCCGGATCGCTGGCCGCGCGAAATTCCGTGAAATCCGCGCGACCAGTGAACTGCTCGATCCGCCGCAGGTCGCCGGGCGAGACGTAGATGTCGGTCTCTTGGCAACAGGTTTTTTGGCACCGCGCACACTGCGCACAAATATGTTCGCTCATGTTGTGGCCATCGCTGGCGATTGAGGATCAGGGTAGCGATACTCTTTCCCCTCGAAGTTCCGCAGCACAACCCAGTCGCCATCGCGACGTACGAAGTAGTTGGGTTGGAGCGGAATCTTGCCACCGCCGCCCGGCGCGTCGATCACATAGGTCGGCACCGCATAACCGGTCGTGTGGCCGCGCAAGCCCTCGATGATTTCGAGTCCCTTGTCAACCGTCGTACGAAAGTGCGACGAGCCGCTAATCGGGTCGCACTGGTACAAATAATAAGGCCGCACTCGCATCATCAGCAGCTTGTGAACGAGCCGCTTCATAGTGTCGACCTCGTCGTTGACTCCCTTGAGCAGCACCGTTTGCGCCCCGAGGGGAATGCCCGCATCGGCGAGCCGCTCGCACGCACGTTGAGCATCAGCGGTGCATTCATCGGGGTGCAAGAAGTGAACGCTCATCCACAGCGGATGGTACTTGCGCAGCACCTTGCAGAGCGACGGCGTGATCCGCTGAGGCAGCACCGCCGGCATTTTTGTGCCGATCCGAACGAACTCGATATGCGGAATTGCCCGCAACCGCTTAAGCACACTGTCGAGCTTTTCGTCGTTCACGGCCAGCGGATCGCCGCCCGAAATGAGCACATCGCGAATTTCAGTGTGCTCGCGCAGGTAGGCGAGTATCTTCTCGAGCCGTGCTTCGTTGGGAGCAATCTCGCCGTGACCGACGACGCGCGACCGCGTGCAGTAACGGCAATACGTGCTACAAAAATCGATCAGCAACAACAGCACGCGATCGGGATAGCGATGAACCAGCCCCGGAAGTGGGCTGTGGCCATCTTCGCCGAGCGGGTCATCGTCTTCGCCCACCGCGCGGTAGAACTCGGCTGTCGAAGGAATCACCGTCTTACGAATCGCCGACTCGGCGTCGTCGCGGTCGACGAGGCTCATGTAGTAGGGCGTGATGCCGACCGGCAGCATTGTCCCTCCCGCCGCCAGCGCACCGCGCTCGGCATCGCTCAGCACGATCATTTTATCGAGCTGGTCGAGCGTCTTCACTCGGTTGCGTGTTTGCCAACGCCAGTCGCGCCAGTCACTGAGCGTGGCGTCGGGAAAATATCGCCTGCGAAACGCCGCAGTTGCATCGCGGGGCATCCTCACGAACGATGTGACAACCGGCTCGGTTTCGTCGGCTAAGAGCACCGTCTTGGCGACGGCGCGACGCCCAAGATCTGACAGGTCGAAGCATTCGCTAGCGCCAGCAATCGGCAACAAAGGCGGATCGCCGATCGCCGCATCGGTCTGATCGATCGGTGTATCGGCGACTGGAAGTCGCGGGGGTAAAAAATCGATAGTGGGGAGATCGGCCACCGACTCGCGCCGGGCGAGTCCTTTCTTGGTACTCGACCCGATTCGGCCAGCGGCCCTAATAGCGGGAGGCTCCTCTTCGGCACACTCCGCAGTATTAACAACGATTTCACGCACGCCCATAATTTGTCGGACTCCGTTCGACGTTTTGAACTTCAACTACCACGACGCCGCGGCCGACAGCCGCGAACAGAAAGGTCCGATAGTGAAGCAGCAGCAGAATTAATCGTGTTTTATCGGAAAAGTCAATGGCGCCGAGTAGGTAAATGACAAAGATTCTCAAAGTGAGTCAAACTTTGTGGCCTACATTCCACCCGCGAATAGTTAAAGCAAGCGAAAGAATAGAACCAATCGCTAGCGATCACGTTTATCTGGCTTGCGCGTCGATTTGAGCTTGACCAACTTGGCCAAATAGAAACCAGTCATTTCATTTGTCGGTACGATTCGCCGTGTTTGCGAAACGTCGCTGGCAAACGCTTTGCCCCGCCACCCGGTTAGCCCAGGAAGCGTGTTAGCGACTGGCAACTCAATCGACTCGAGCACCACCGCCTCGCCAAGTCGCCGCAGCGTGTGGTTGACGACCGCTTCGTTTTCCTCGGGAGCAAACGAACAAGTCGCGTAAACGACTCGCCCGCCGACGCGAGCGGCATCGATCGCCGAACGGAGCAGCGCTTTTTGCTTGCGAGCCGATTCGGCGATTTTCTTTGGTCCCCAATACCGCCAGCTCGCTGGGTCGCCGGCCACGAAGCGGGCTTCGCTAGTGCAGGGTGAGTCGAGCATCACGGCGTCGAATCGTTCGGGCGTTTTGCGTCCCACCTCGCGACCATCGGTTCGATAGAGTTTCACAAACCCCTCGGCCCCCGCGCGGCGGATGTTGTCGCGGAGCGTAAACCAACGTTTTGCCACCGGTTCGACAGCAGCCAGACTTCCCTCACGACACATCATGGCCGCCATTTGTAACGTCTTTCCCCCTGGGGCGGCTGCCAAATCGAGCACTGTCTCGCCCTGTTGGGGATCGAGCACCAGCGGCGCAAGTTGGCTCGCGAGTGCCTGTACGTAAACACGGCCTTCGAGCACAGCCGCGCTAGTGGTGAGTTGCAGTTTTTGATCCTTCGGAATCACGCCAGCACTTCCCGACCAAGCGATTGGTCGCACCGCCAATCCACTATCGGCAAGTTCTGCGAACGTTGTCTCCGCCGGTGCGAGCAGCGTATTCACGCGAAATGCGACAAAGTCGAGACCGGCGAGCGACGCCAGCGTTGCGGCAACCGCGTCGGGTCGCATCAACTCGGCGAGTCGTTCGATGAACCCATCGGGGAAGTGACCGGCTTCGGGCATACTGTCTGTAGGCATTCTGGCGATTGTAACCGATTAATTGCGGCGAAAATTGACCTCAGCGTGCAGGGCATCTACCATGCGGGAAGAACTCTCGTCATTCCTGCACAGGCGGGAATCTCGACAACAACCACTCCTCTCTAGATTTCCGCCTGCGCGGGTATGACGAGCATGGACACTCCGCACGGCAAAAACGATCCACCCGCTTCGTCGGTCCGCGATGTGCTGCCGATGTCGCCAGGGAGTCCGCTGTTTGTCGATAGTCATGGGTCGAATTCTAGGCCGATCATTATCGTCGACGATGCCACGGTCATTTCTCACACGCCACCGATCGAGAGTGACGCAGCTTACCTCAATCTCCGCCCCAAGGAACTTGGCGACGCGCTACTCGGCCAACAGCTTGGCGACGTCGTGCTCGAACAGTTTGTTGGCGGCGGTGGAATGGGAGCCGTTTTTCGGGGCAGCGACCAAGTGCTCCATCGCACAGTTGCCGTAAAAGTCCTCTCGACGCTCCAAGCTGGCGACGCAGAGACGCTCCGCCGCTTTCATACTGAGGCCCGCAGTGCCGCGCGGCTCGACCACCCGGGCATCGCTCGAGTCTTTCAAGTGGGCGAACAGCGTGGAATTCGCTACATCGTTTTCGAATATATCGACGGCATCAATCTTCGCGAAGTCGTCACGCAGCGCGGACCGCTGCCGGTCGATGAAGCCATCGACATCACCATGCAAGTCGCTGACGCGTTGGTGCATGCGTGGCAAAGGCAAGTGGTGCATCGCGACATTAAGCCGTCGAACATTCTGCTCACCCAGGCGGGCCACGCCAAGCTGGTCGACATGGGCCTCGCACGGCTCGACCAAGCCGAGCAGTCTGATATCGACGCGACCGCGACCGGAATGACGCTTGGCACGTTCGATTACATCGCCCCCGAACAGGCCCGCGACCCGAGGCTCGCCGACACCCGGGCCGACATCTATTCACTCGGTTGCACGCTCTATTTCATGCTGACCGGTCAGCCGCCTTTTCCCGGTGGTACTCCGCTACAGAAGTTGCTTAGCCACCAGGGAGATGCCCCTGCTTCGCTGGTGACTTTCCGCAGCGACTTACCCGCTTCGGTCATTGAGCTCGTCGAGCGGATGCTCGCCAAGAGCGCGGGCGATCGCTTTCAGAATCCAATGGAGCTGGTATCGGCTCTGCTCGGCGTCGGCGAGCAACTCGGCGTCCGCCGACCCAAGCTTACGGCAACGCTGTTCGCGAGTGCGGCAACGGTTCCACTGCCCAGTTGGAGCCGCCACCTGCCATGGCTTGTGCCGATTGCGGCACTCGCGATTTGTCTCGGACTGGCCGCGACATTGCTCAATCGGTCAGGGCAATCGGCGGCCTTCGAGTCCGAGCCATTGCTTATCAACGCGCCGAGTGCTGCGCCCGAGTTACAAAATCAGACACCACCATCCCCAAACGCAAGCGAGTGAGTTCGTGGGGAAAACGGAGCCAACCATCTCCACCGAGGGTGTAGTTCGGGGCAAGCGAGAGTCAGCCATCCAGGGCTGCCTCGACCGGTCGACAATAACTCACTTCACAGCAACAAGTTGCGACGACTCACGGAGTTCGATTAGGATTGTTCCCCCAGAGAGCCTAAAAGCATCTGCGATAACGATGAGCGCTGTTAGCCGGAGTTGCGATGTGTCACTCTCGCAATTGGCAAATCAATTCGGGGCCGCCGCCGGTTGGCCGCCGCCGTTTTGCTCACTTTGTATTTTTTTCACAGCTTCGTCGACATCTATCGAGAGAAGCTCGAACTCGCCCTTTGCATTCTGTTCAATCCATTCGACCTCGCCTGCTGGGCTGATGGGACGCATCGCGTATCGTTCACCGTAGCGGTAATGTCCTTGCTCGGGATTGAGGAAAGCGAGGTGCTGTTGACGTTCGAGAGGCCGCCACGCTGCTGAACTAAGCGGAATCGACGAACCCACGATCACAATCCGTCGTTTTTCCGGAATCGGGCTAAGGTCGGATTTCAACGTCTGCAAAACTTCGGCTTCGGCGACATAAACGTGGGTTTCTTGGCCAGCACCTGTCGGTACTTCGACCGTTGTCACCTTTATGACATCGACGATGGCGACCAACGACGCACCGTCGTAAAAGTCCTTTACCGGCGCGACTAACGGTTGCCCGGCAAAGGTCGATACTTGCGAAGTTGCCAGCAAAATGGCGACGAAGGCGAATTGTTCGAGTGTTTTCATGTCTGGCCTTGCGTCTACGAAAAAGGAAAGGAAGTGTTGTTGAAATCGATCGGTCGGAATTGACTTACGCCCAAGCGTGCAATTTCAATCGTTTGACTCTCACCGCTGCAACAGATTCGCGGCTTACGGTGATAATGTGTCGCAGATTCCGGGAGAAAAGTTCCGAAAGTTTACCGGAACTCGATCAAACGAATGACGGGTAAGTCCATCGCTACTTGGCGAAGGCAGGAAACAAGGCCACCCATCTCCACCGAGGGTGTAGTTCGGGGCCAAGCGACAGTCAGCCATCCACGGCTGCCTCGACCGGTCGACCATAACTCACTTCACAGCAACAAGTTGCGGCAACTCACCGAGTTCGATTCGGATGGCTAGTGTCTTACAAAAGAGGCGCCATTGGCACCTGTGAGCAGTCCCGTGAGGGACTGCCATGGCGTGGTAAGAGGGGGGCTGAGATGTTCCCCAGGAGGTCGAACAGGCCGGTAATGCATCGGTAGAGGGTTACGAAGAGCACGGCAACTTAATCTTGAACCTGAAGAGCAATGCTCATGGCAATAACAATCCCCCACCGAATTGATGCCACCACTTTTATTCCGCCGGTCCGCTCCCCTTCAACTCCAAATCCTTCGTCACCGTTTTACCCGCGACGACTTCGACGGTCAGACCCGATTTAATTGGCTCGGTGTAATTGGCGGGGATCGAGAGTTTACCCGCCGCCTCGGGGCTAGCAGCATCGGCAGTGTCGTAGGCGATGACCGCCAGTTGGTACTTGCCGGGGGGGAGGGTGGTCTCGCCTTTGCGAAGCAGTTTGTACGAGCCGTCGGCTGCGATTGTACCGTTGGCCGACTGACCCGATTCGTTGACCGCCAACACCCGGCCGCTGGAAAGTGATTTGCCGTCGAGTGAAACGGTTCCTTCGACTTGGCCGAACTCCCCCGAACTGTTGCAGCCGGTTGTTAGCCAGAGACAACCGATCAGCAACGAGCCGAGAACGAAACGAACGAAAAACCCAGCAGGCGATTTGGCATTCACTCTGGAATCACCTCGCCGGCGTTGCGGCTGGCTAGCATGCGCAAGATGTCGACCGAAGTGTCTTCGGTGTAAAGATGGACCGATGCATCGACTAGCACGACGTGGGCCCCGCCGGGGTGCTCGGAACCGAGGCTCGTGTGATTGTTGCCGTAGCCCGAGAATGGGGCGGGATTGGTCGCGCGATAGGCCTCGTTCATGGGATAGCGAATTCCTTCGGAGTTGTAGACCCAGTCGCCACCCACGCCACCGGCGATCCAAGTGCGAGTGGGACCGGAGTCGCGCCACGCTTCTACACCAACAATCATCGTGTGACTGGCACCGTCGGTGATTCGACGCATGGGAATGGCGCTGTCGGGAAAAATGAGTCCATTGTCGGGATAGCCACCAGTCTCGACACCGCCACACTTGGCAAAAGTATACTCGCTTGTCGGAGCTGGCGCAGTCTTTGGAACGCTGCACCCGTAGGTCGATTCGGCCCCCATGATGGCCACGTAGTGCGATCGCAATGTCGAGAAGTCGATCGAAGTCGCTGAGCCAGGTTGCTCGACGAAGGTTGGCATTTCACCATCGACCGAAGGGCAGCGGAACTTGTCGAGCGGCGTTTGCTCGGCCACTTCGTTGGCGGCTTCGTTCCAACGCTTCGTAAAGTCGATCTTGTCGTGCAGGTTGCCGTCTTCCATAAATGGCAGCACGTGACAGATCCAACTGAGAAAAGTCGGAGTTTCGAAGTCGACCGCTTCGGGAAAATGTTTGTAAGTGTCGTGGTAATTCTGCAGCGCGATACCGATTTGGTGCATCCGGTTGGAACAGTCGGTCCGTCGGGCCGCTTCGCGGGCTGCCTGTACTGCCGGCAAGAGCAGCGCCACAAGAATGCCGATGATCGCAATCACGACCAAAAGTTCGACAAGGGTGAAACCGTTCCGCGCACGGCGCGGGCGCACATCTTTAGGAGCGAACATAGAGAGAACCTGAAAACCGCAAGAAGATTGATCGTAATGGATAAGTCGCCAAGAGACGCCGCTGGAAAGGATATTAGCAGAAATCTCTGGAGTTGCAAAAGGAAAGTCGTTTCGATCGAGTGTTGGGGGAGAGGGAGCACAGGGAATACGCCATACCCACAATCGTGACGCTCACACGGTGGTGGGTGAGTGGTGGGGAGTGGTGAGCCGTCGGCGGCGACCGAGCCGGTTTGCTCCAACCGCATGGATGCGGTTATTACGAACCGGTCGGCAAGACCGTATGAATGCGGTTACTACAGACTAAGTGGCCAATAATCGTTGTCGAAATCGGCCGAGCGGTGTGGTAGAAAAGGGCCTACGTGAAACTGTATTTGATGCCAACTGCTGGACAAGCCAGAGGGTGTCAACCGACGCCTCAAACCTTTCCTCTCGACTCTCCACACTCGACTCTCGACTCACCAAAATGGGTTTTGTCCAAAACGTCGCCAACTGGTCAGTCAAAACCCAGGTACGAAATTCGCCCGCGAAGCCCAATATCGACTGGAAAACAAGTGGTTTTTGCAATTCGTGAGCGAGACAAAATTCGGGGTTTTGTCCGCTCCAATCGTGTTTGCCATTTCGGGGTCAAAACGATCGAAACTGAAGGGGAGCGGTCAGCTTTCAGCCAGAGAAGACCACCCCGGCAACGCAGTTGCCGGTATGGTTGGCCGCTGCCCGCTGAAACCTGACCACTGGCGACCGCCCCCAATCGTGACGCTTACACGTTGCCGGTGCTCGTTCGGCGGGCTGTTTGGGTGCAGAAGTTTTGTTGGCGGTCCGGCTTCGATAGCCGAAAAAGGCGAGTCGCGAAGCTGCCCCGCTTCCGCTAGACTATTCAGCCGAGTCAGGCGTCGCACAACCCATCCACCGTGAATCGAAACCGTTATGTCCGAAAGCCCCAACGAAAGCCCTCAGACAAAGTCGACGAGCGAACCGCCGCACGCGGGCAAATATCAGACGACGCCCTTTCAAACAGAGAAAATGCCGCCCGGCATTCCCTACATCGTGGCGAACGAAGCGGCGGAACGCTTCAGCTTCTACGGCATGAAGGCGATTCTGACAGTCTTCATGACCAAACACCTGCTCGATGCATCGGGCAAGCTAGCGGGGTTTGACGACAGTGACACAACGGCGGTCATGGCTTTCTTTGTGTTTGTCACCTATGCCACTCCGCTGATTGGTGCAGTGCTTTCCGACTGGTTGTGGGGCAAATACAACACAATCTTGTGGGTTTCGCTGCTCTACTGCGTGGGCCACGGTGTGTTGGCGCTGCTCGATATCGGTCCTGCTCTCGGAATTCATGGACAATATATCTTGTTCTTGGGACTAGCTCTGCTAGCGTTCGGGGCGGGAGGCATCAAGCCGTGTGTGACGGCGCACGTGGGCGATCAATTTGGTTCGCTGAATACGCACCTGCTTCCACGGATTTACGCTTGGTTTTATTTCTCGATCAATTTGGGCGCGTTTCTTTCCACTTTACTGACCCCCTACTTGCTTGAGAAATACGGTCCAGGATGGGCCTTCGGTGTACCTGGTATCTTGATGGCGCTTGCTACGTTATTGTTTTGGGCCGGCCGCAACAAGTTCGTCCACGTACCACCTTCAGGACCGCGTTTTTGGGACGAAACCTTTAGCGAGGACGGCAAGCGGGCGCTGATCAACTTAATCCCGCTGTTGCTATTCGCGTCGATGTTTTGGTGTCTGTTCGATCAAACCGCCTCGCGTTGGGTCTTACAGGCCGACAAGATGGATAAGACCATCAATCTGAGCGTGGGGCCGCTTGAAATCAAAG
>JBGSWC010000040.1:0-6842 GCA_041752635.1 Pirellulales bacterium
GGCCCCCCACCATGTACATGACCAAAAAGGTCGCCATGATCGTGAGAAACAGCACAAGTCCAATGATGAGCCCCGTTTTGCGTCCCATTGTGAACAGCAACACAACGACGACAATGCTGACGGCTTTGAACAAGTTGAACACAAAGTCGCCGGTCGCTTCGCTCACGGCTTCGGGCTGAAAGTTGATTTCACCAATTTCAATGCCGATTGGCTGATAAGTCTTCAGCCGCGCCAATGTTTCGCGAATCCCCTCACCCATTCGGACGACGTTTCCCCCCGGCACGGTCGAGATGCCCAACCCAATTGCCGGCTGCCCATCGAAGCGAAGAATTCGACGCGGCGGATCGGAGTAGCCACGCTCGATGGTGGCAACGTCGCGGAGCGTGAGTTGGCGATCCGAACGATCGGAGCCAATCACCATATCGAGCATTTCTTCAGGAACGCGAAACCCTCCTTCGGGATCGACCGGCAGATGCTCGTCGCCCACTTCGACGCGACCCCCATCGGCGGCCACGTTCTTCTCCTGCAACAAGCGATAGATCTGATCTTCGTCGATACCAAGTTGCGAGAGCCGCTGTCGTGAAATCTCCAAGAACACTTGTTCTTGCTGGGCTGCGAACAGTTCGACTTTTTGTACGTTCTCGACAACCAGCAATTCTCGTCGCAGAAATTCGGCATATTGCCTGAGTTCGGGATACGAAAACCCATCGCCCGTGATAGCCAAGAACACGCCGTAAACGTCGCCAAAGTCGTCAACCACAATCGATTGTCCACGCACGGCGGGGGGAAGCTGTGGCTGGATGTCGTTGACTTTTCTCCGGAGTTCGTCCCACACTTGAGGGATGCGATCGCGATCGTATCGATCGCGGATCACGGCTTTCACAATCGACCGACCACGCAGCGATTCGGACTCGACTCTGTCGAGTTGGCCAAGCTGCTGGCAAGCGCTCTCAATCTGATTCGTGACCTCGAGCGCCACTTCGTCGGCGCTGGCCCCAGGATAGGGAGTAATAATCAGCGCTTCTTTAATTGTGAATTCCGGGTCTTCGAGTCGCCCCAACGATTGGTAGGCGGCAAACCCACCCACTAGCGCGAGGACCATTGTCACGAAGATAACGCGGTTGTACTTGACCGAAAGAACACCAGGGTTCATAGGGCGCCCCTGCCAAGAGCGTCGCCAAGATCTCGCACAACCATTCCGCTTCGCAGGAAACGAACGCCTGCGATGACAATGCGGTCGCCCGGTTCTAGCCCGGCAACCACTTCCATCCGGCCCCCGGCAGCGGTGCCCAGCTCGATGGCTCGCGGCGCGACACTATTTTCTTCACCTAGTACCCAAGCCACTTGTTCGCCGTCGGGAGTTTCGCCGACCGCTTCGGTCGGTATCCAAACGTGTTGCTCGCCGAGCGCTCGCGACTGTTGGTATCGCACACGCACTTTGGCCGTCATTCCCGGGAGCACTCGCAATTCTGCGGGTGACTCCATCGCAACGCGGACCTTGAAAGTCTGAGTCACCGGGTCGGCGACTTTTCCGACCTCGCGAATGCGAACGGGAAAATTGATGCCGGGAGCTGTACTTATTTCAGCCGTCAGCTCCGAAATATCAGCCAATTGTATTTCGCCCACCATCACCGACTCCGGGACGTCAACGACGATATCGATTTCTTCGACGTCCTGGAATTGCACCACTCGCGTATTGGGCGTTATGTTTTGTCCTTCGTCGACGAACCTTTGAGCAATGACACCATCGTAGGGAGCCAAGATGGTTGAGTCATCGAGCTCGAATTGACTCTCGACCACTCGCCCCTCCAACCCTCGCACCTGTGCCTCGGCGGCTTCGATCGCCTCGACGCGACCGCTGGTGCCTTTCTGCAGCAACTCAACGGCGGCAGCGAGTTCTTCTTGGGCCACTTCGTAGGCGAGTTGCGAATCTTCCAGTTCTTGCTGAGAGATTACATTTCTCGGGGCCAGTTGTCGGTTGCGTTGTACCGTCATGCGAGCTTTCGCGACTCGCACTTCGCCCGCCCGTACCTGGGCTTCGCGTCGCCGCATTTCTTCAGGGCGTTCACCCATACGCAGTGCGGCAAGATTGGCGCGAGCTTCGGCTAACTGGCTCTGCAGTGACTTAAGCCTTGCCTCGAACTCTCCCTGCCTTAATTGAGCAATCAGGTCACCTTTGGCAACCTGTTGACCCTCCTTGACCGGTAGTTTGGCGAGTAGTCCCGGAACTCGGAATGTCAGCTCAACCCGTCGGGAAGCTTCGAAAGTGCCAGGGAATGTCCGAGTGCGTTCGCCATCGCCGAGCGTTACGATCTTCGTTTTCACCGGTCGAACGCCGGTTTCGGCTGGCGGCGTTTCGCGTTGACAGCCGACGACAATCCCCAGCAAAACGACACAGCCAAAGGCCGGTCGAACCGAACGAATTCTACTGGCTGTCATTTAAGTACGGTTCCCACAGATCGGTGCTTGCGGCTCGTTCAGGTGCGGCGACGCGCGACAGCAGACACGTTGCGCGTCAAAGGCATCGCCATCGAGCCACTTATTCTTCTACTCCCTACTCCGGCCTCTTAAAGGAATCACTCGCCGTTTCTCTCGCTTCAGATTCTCGTCTCGCACGCCGGGGCCGAGAGTATGCCCCCTTTTACCGAAGTTGTCTAGCGGGTTTCTTAGAGGCTGCAAAACTTTCTATCCTGGATTGCTTCGCCTCCTATCGGCAGTCAAAATCATAGTCGCGAGAAAACACTCAGGCGCCGATATGGAAACAAACGAACAACAATCGATCGAAACAACGAAGTCGGCTCCGAGTGGGCTGTTGGGGCTGATCGAACGGGTCGGAAACAACGTGCCCCATCCGGCCGTGCTCTTTCTGTTGCTCATCGTTGGCGTGGTCCTGCTGTCCCAATTTCTACAGATGATGGGGGTCGGCGCAACGTATCAAAGAATCAACATCGAAACCGATGAAATCGAAAACGTTACGACCAATATCCGCAGTTTGTTGTCGGCCGATGGAGTCCGATTTATCTTTACGTCAGTCGTGTCGAACTTTGTCAACTTTGGTCCCGTTGGCATCATCGTGGTTGCGATGATTGGTGTGGGACTTGCCGAGCGATCGGGGCTGATTGGCGCTCTGATTCGGAAAATTGTCGCCATCGCGCCTCCTAGTTCCTTGACCGCCATCGTGATTACGCTCGGCGTGTTGTCGAGCATCGCCAGCGATGCGGGTTACCTTGTCTTGATTCCACTCGGGGCAGCCGCTTTTCATAGCGTCGGTCGCCATCCGTTGGCCGGCCTTGCGGCAGCATTCGCGGGCGTTGCTGCAGCGTTTGGCGCCAATGTCCTCGTCAAACCCATCGATGGCATTCTCGCCGAGATGACGAACGACGCGATTCAGGTCGTCGATCCGTCGAGGTCGATCGATCTTACCGCGAACTTTTATTTTGGCGTCGCTTCGAGCTTGGTGCTGATTATCGTTTGCACATTTATTACGACAAGATTTGTCGAGCCACGGCTAGGCAAATACCAGGGTGATTCGCCCCAGGAGTCGGCGGGAGGTCTAACGAATGCCGAGGCGCGGGGGCTGAGGTTTGCGCTCATTGCCTTTGTTGCCGTCACGGGATTGATTGCGCTTTTGACACTTCCAGCGAGCGCGCCGCTCCGCAGTCCCGACACAGGCGCGATCATCGGCGAATCGCCATTTATGGCGAGCCTTGTGTTTCTCATTATGCTGCTGTCTTTTGTCACGGGCTTTGCTTATGGATTCGGTGCGAGAACCATGACGACCGCCGACGCAGTGATTGCAGCCATCACCGACACACTCGCTAGTCTGGCCGGATTGCTGCTCTTGTTTTTCGTGATCAGCCAGTTTGTGGCCTATTTCAACTTCAGCAATATTGGCACCGTTTTGGCTGTGCAGCTCGCCAGCACGCTGCAAGAAGCCAATTTGCGCGGCAGTACGCTGCTGCTGGCGTTCATCGCCATTGGGATTTTGATGAGTCTCCCGGTCCCTAACATTTTGCCCAAGTGGGCCATTTTGGCACCCGTGTTTGTGCCGTTGTTCCTGAAACTGGGTATCGATCCCGACGTCGTGTTGGCAGCTTACCGAGTGAGCGATTCGCCGCCCAATGTGATAAACCCGCTGCTTCCCCACTTCGCGCTCGTGGTCGGCTTCGCTCGCCACTGGCAGCCCACGGCCGGCGTCGGCACTATTATCGCGATGATGATGCCCTATGCCGTTGCGACAACCGTGAGTTGGACGCTGTTGTTCTTCATCTGGTACTGGCTGGCTATACCTTTCGGTACCTGAGAGAGCAGGCGATTCCACTTATGGCTGGTCCCGATTCACAGTCGATTTCGCCGTCGGAATCATCGCCGCGCTCGTTGTCGAGCTCAGCGGCTAACGAAGTCGGCCAGCTTTCGGATTTCATGTGTCAACTCGGGCAAGCCTACCTAGCGAGCGGCGAGCAAACGGCGATCATCGAAATGATCCTGCGTCGCGTCGCGGCGGGAAATGGAGTCCACCGTTCCAAGGTCGTTGCATTTCCCACGGCAATCATGTTGAGCCTGTTCGTCGGCGACGAAGAAAAAGTCGCACTCGCTGAATGCCCGACACAATCGTTGCGATTGGACCAAATTGCCGATGTCTACCACTTGGGAGATGCTGCCGAGCGAGGCCAAGTCGAACCGCGACAGGGAATACAGAATCTGCGCAGCATCCTACGACGACCGCTGCGTTTTGGTTTCGTTGGCGCCGTGGGCGGTCACATTGTGCTATCGGTCGGTTTGGCAATGGTCCTTACATCGGCATGGCTGAACCTAGCAGCCGCGGCGTTTCTCGGCGCAATCGTCGGAATCCTGAAAGCGTTCAACAGCGATCGACCCGTCATGTCGATTCCGATGCCCGTGTTCGCTGCCGCATTGGTGTCGACACTTGTCTTTATGGCGATCGAACAAGGTTTCGACATTGATCCAATTTACACGTTGATACCGCCGTTGGTGACGTTTTTGCCTGGCTCGCGGCTTACGCTCGGCATGGTCGAGCTCGCCTACGGCGACATGGTCAGTGGTTCGAGCCGACTCATGACCGGATTTGTGCAGCTATTGCTGCTCGCGATTGGCCTTACGGTGGGCGCCGTGTTGGTCGGCTACACGGCCGCCGATCTAGTAGACAAAACTGCAGCTATCGTCGGCAGCCAAGCCGACTGGTGGGCCGAATGGTTGGGCGTATCGATCTTTGCAATTGGCATTTACTTTCACTTTTCAGCCCCACGCGGTTCGCTGTTTTGGATGTTGCTCGTCATGTTGGTCGCCTTTGCAACCCAACGATGGAGCGCCGACATCGTCGGTACAACGGCCAGCGGCTTCTTTGGAATGATGGTCGTCACTCCGCTGAGTTACTTGATTCAATTTCGCTTCAAGGGCCCCCCCGCCATGGTGACATTCCTGCCCGGCTTCTGGGTACTCGTTCCCGGAGCACTCAGTTTGGTCGGCGTAAAGTACATGCTGAGTGACCGCGACGCGGGGATCGATGGATTGACCACGGCGCTGTTCGCGATTGTTTCGATCGCGCTCGGCACTCTCGTCGGCGCTTCGATCTACAAAGGGCTGTCCGACACGTTCGGCTGGTGGCGACTGCAATTCGAACGAGCGCTGCGCGGGAGCCTGCGAAAGCGAAGGCGGCCCTAACGCTAACGACTTCCCACCATTACCGGTAACACTTGCTCCTGCTCCACCCACTTCTCTACCCGCACCGGCACGCATTTGAATGCCGGCGTTTTGCTCTTGGGGTCGAGCATCCGACTCACAAGTACATTGGCCTCGGGATAGTACATTGCTGCATTCCCAGCGCGGATGTTTTCGAAAGCAGTCGCTCGCACACGGCCGAGTGTTCCGGCGGGCCCGTGAACTGTCAGCAGATCGCCATCGCTCAAGTCACGCTGCCGCAGGTCATCGGGGTGCATGAGGATCACATCACGGGACTCGATACCGCGATACAGATCGTAGTCTTCGTAAACGACGGTATTGAACTGGCCCTCGCTACGAATGGTCATGAGCCGCAATTCACCTCCTTCGCCTTGCAGAGGTGGCAATTGGTGTGAGTGAAGAATTGCTCGGCCATCGTCTGTCGCAAAAGTTGGCGTGTGGAATGTGCGTCCCGGAATCTGGAACTCTTGTTTTGTCTGTTCGATCTCGCCGATTTTATCGAAGCCGGGCACAACTTTTGCAATCGCTTCGCGGATGCGATTCGTGTCGCGCATGGCGGGCCAATCGAGTGCTGCCATGCGCTTCACTTGTTCACTGTCGGCAGCCTCCGCGAGCTTATGTTCGAAGACACGCTCGGCGATCGTGGCGATGATCTCGACCTCACCACGCGGGCCTTCGAGGCGGCGTGGTCCACCGTCGCTCAACCTGATGTAATTAAACATACTCTCTTGAGTGGTCGAGTATGGTTCTTCGTCGCGGGCGAGCGCAGGCAGGATGATGGTTTCTTTGGCGAGGCCAAACGCATGGCCCGTGTTGAGCGTCGTGCTCAAGTAGACGAGTTGTTCGAGACCTGCCAGCGAATTTTCGGCGTAGGTTGAATCGGGATTCGATCCATAGAGATTGCCCCCCAGACTCAAACCGAACTTAACTTGGCCCTGCTCGGCCGCTTCCATACAGGCCATTGTGTCGAGACCGGTGGTGGTGGGAAGCGTAACGCCCAGCGTGTGTTCGATGTTGTTAAAGATCGTCTGTTTGAGTTGTGGAGTGACTCCGACCGAACCGATGCCTTGCACATTGGAATGCCCGCGGATCGGCATGAGTCCCGCCCCCGGTTTACCCACCATTCCCCGCATCAGTGCCAA
>JBGSWC010000041.1:0-2761 GCA_041752635.1 Pirellulales bacterium
GCTAGAAAACTTCACCGGCAAACTGATGGCCGATTGTTACTCGGGTTACCAGCAGATTAGCTTGCGGACCGCGGGGCGGATCGAGCGTGGGGCGTGCGTTGCGCATGCGCGGCGAAAAGTCTACGAAGCCCGCGACGGGTATCCGCGCGAAGCGAGCTGGGTACTGGCCAAGTTCCAGCAGCTTTACGATCTCGAAGACCGTGGTAAAACGATGTCTCTCGAGGCGCGGCTGGCGTTACGCCAGGAGGAAGCGACACCGGTATGGGAGTCGCTCGGCGAGTGGCTCGCTAGTGCTCCTGCGGTGGCCGTGCTTCCCAAGAGCAAGCTGGGGGGTGCGCTCGGCTACTTGCGTAACCACTGGCAGCCGCTGCAGTTGTACCTTACCGATGCACAGTTGCCGATCGACAACAACGATGTCGAGCAACTGATGAAGCAGGTCGCCCTGGGTCGAAAAAATTGGCTGTTCATCGGCAGTTTGGCGGCTGGCGATCGGGCTGCCGGGTTTTTTACGCTGGTGACTAGCGCGGTCCGTAACGATCTCGATGTGTGGGCCTATCTCGACGACGTCATCCGGCGACTCTTGGCGGGCGAGACCGACTACCAGACTCTCCACCCCGACACGTGGGCCACGGCCCACCCCGAAGCCCTTCGCGAATATCGCAAAGACGAACGCCGCGACAAAGCCGACCGCAAGCAAGCCGAACGCGCTAGTCGCCGCAACCGATCCTAGCCTAGCGCGGGTACGCGACAGAGGAGTGGTTGTGGTGGGCGCTTACTGTCGATCTAACTGGCAGGTTGTTGCGTCAACCAATCCCACGTGGGGCTTCGGCGAGCTGACGAAGGTGCCTCCGCCGATGAGACACATCAGCGATTTGGCCTTAAGAGAAAAAGGCGAAAAAAACCACCGCTCGCTAAAAATTGGCGGGACGCGATGTTAAGATAGAGGGCGGTTAAGACTTGGAGCGGTTCCAGTCGCAACTCGAATGTGAAATAACGGATCAAACAAGCCATTTCCCCGAACGGACAGTCGATGAACATTCCACGCTTTTTCACCTATGTCTTGCTACTGCTGCTCGCCCCGCTGGCGAATGCTGAACTGAAGGTCGCCAACGTGTTTGGCGAGCACATGGTACTCCAGCAGGAAATGCCGATCCGTGTGTGGGGTTGGGCCGATCCCGGTGCGACGGTTGTCGTCGGGTTGAGCGACCAAAACCCTGCCAATGGCATGTCGACGAAAGCCGATAGCGCTGGCAACTGGTTTGTGGAATTCAAGCCCCGCAAGGCCGATGGCAAGACTTTGCAACTGCAGGTCGTTAGTGGTGACGAGAAGATCGAGTACAACGACATCCTGCTCGGCGAGGTCTGGATCTGCTCGGGCCAGTCGAACATGGAGTGGGCCGTCAGCCAGGCAGCGAACCCCCAAGAAGAGGTAGCCGCGGCCGATCACCCGATGATTCGCCTCTTCAACGTGCCGCAGCACATCAGCCAAAACGAACCGCAGCAGGACGCACAGAAAGCTGATTGGAAGGTCTGCTCGCCCGACACGGTCAGCGGATTCAGCGCGGTCGGCTACTTCTTCGGCCGAGAGCTTAACAAGGAATTGGACATTCCGATCGGGCTGGTTGGCACGAACTGGGGAGGTACGCGGATCGAGCCCTGGACCCCGCCGGTCGGGTTCGCACAGGTACCCGAACTGAAAGACTACGTCGAGGCACTCGAGCAAAACAACTACAAAGGGGGCGCAACGCAACTCTACAACGGCATGGTCGCCGGGCTCACTCCGCTCAGCGTTCGCGGGGCGATCTGGTACCAAGGGGAGTCCAACGCCGGCGACGGGCTGCGTTACGAGTACATGAAAGAGGCGCTGGTCAAAGGCTGGCGTTCCGCCTTTAAGAATGAGGACCTGTCGTTTTATTGGGTCCAACTGGCGGACTTCGGCCAACAGCACACGGGTCAACCTGCCGGTGGTGGCTGGGGACCAGTCCGTGAAGGCCAACGCCGCGCTTTACGTGTGCCCAACACTGGCATGGCCGTCATCATCGACATTGGCGCAGAAAGGGACATCCACCCAAAGAATAAACAGGATGTCGGCCACCGCTTAGCAATGTGGGCGCTCGCGAAGAACTACGGCAAAAGCGTTGTGCCCTCGGGACCGCTCTACAAGTCACACAAGGTCGACGGTAACAAGGTCCGCATCAACTTCGACTATGTCGGCAGCGGGTTGATGGTCGCCGACAAAGGGGGCGAGCACTCTCTCGACCCGGTCAAGGAGACGTCCGATGCCGAGATTGCCGAGTTCTCTATTCAGGATAAAGAGGGCAACTGGCACTGGGCGAAGGCGACGATCGATGGCGAGACGGTCGTGGTGTGGAGCGACGAGGTCACCGAGCCGCAAAACGTGCGCTACGCCTACGACTCGAACCCGCGCGTAAACCTGTACAACAAGGAAGGCCTGCCTGCGTCGCCGTTCACGACGGTCGACTAATCGGCGGGTGGCTCCACAATGGGGCGCTTCAACGGCAGCGAAGGGGCACTTTTTCAATCTGCTAAAATACCGCTTCAGTGGGTTTTCCAGAATGGGGCCGCCGTTTGCGGCTGCTGAGAAATAAAAAGTGTCAGGAACGAATGGCATTAACATTCGCGTAACTACTGTCGCCTCAACGCTTAAGCATTGCTATCGCTGCACTGCTAGCGTGAGAAAAGCGAACACCTCCTGCGTAGTGGATTTGTTAACAATCCTCACGCCACAAGAGGTGTCGCC
>JBGSWC010000042.1:0-6310 GCA_041752635.1 Pirellulales bacterium
TTGTCGTCGGCGACGAGCAGTTGGTCTTCGACGGCACCATCGCGGGTGAAGCGACTCGATTTTACGATATCGGCGGCGGCACCCAGCCTGACAAAGGGAAAGATCGCTCCGCGCCGAGCGCGAATTTCGTTGCTGGCGATGCGAACTTCTTGTCCAAGTATCTTGAGCTCTTGGTTTCCGGCGAAAGCCTGGTCGATTAATTCGATCAGATAGGGATCGTCGAAGAACTCACGCCAACCCAGTTGTGCCGAGCTACCGGGGCTCGTCTCGCCATTAAAGGTAGCCGGCAACGGAGGTGCCTTTTGAGGGCACAACAATTGCGGAATTCGACAGCCGGGCAAAACCAATAGTACGACGCTAAGAACCGCCATCCATAGAGTGCGGTGCGTGGCCTTCGCGCTCAAATAGCTCGCTGAGAGGGTCATCGTGTTCATCCTTGATTAAGTAACGTCCGTCGGCCATCTTGGCGAACAGATAATAAAGACCAGGAATCACAAGGACTCCGATCACCGTGCCCGTTAGCATTCCACCGACGGCTGTGGTTCCGATCGTACGGTTACCGATCGCGCCCGGCCCAGTCGCGCGGACCAGCGGAACGAGACCGGCAATGAAAGCGAATGAGGTCATCAAGATCGGACGGAAACGGAGCCGCCCTCCTTCGATGGCCGCGTCTTTAATGCTCATACCTTCGTGGCGACGCTGGACGGCGAACTCGATGATCAAAATTGCGTTCTTACCCAAGAGTCCCACCAGCATCACCAATCCAATCTGACAGTAAACGTCGTTGGCAAGACCCATCGCTCTAAGAAACAGAAACGAGCCGAACAAACCAACCGGCAGCGAGATGATGACCGCCAGCGGGATGATGAAACTTTCGTACTGACCGACGAGCACCATGTAAACGAATACGACGACGATGAGGAAGATATAGACGGCCGTGTTGCCCGCCTTCGCCTCGTCGAACGACAGCCCCTGCCAGTCGACGCCGTATCCCTGTGGCAGCACCTCGTCAGCCACTTGCTTGATAGCTGCGATCGCTTCGCCGCTGCTGTAGCCTGCCGCTGGTGCTCCCTGAATAGGAGCGGTTGGATAAAGGTTGTAGCGGCTGATTTCGTTGAGGCCCTGTTTCTTTTTGATCTGCATAAAAGCGGAGTAAGGGACCATCTCGTCGCGGTCGTTCTTGAGATACATCGTCTCAAGGTCTTCAGGCATTCGCCGAAACTGCGGCTGCGCTTGAACATAAACCTTATAGAACTGGCCGAAGCGTACGAAGCCTTGTTCCCAAGTGCTACCGACGACAATGGAGAGATTTTCCATCGCGTCGGCGATCGACACGCCCTTTTGCATCGCGATATCGTTGTCGATGAGAATTTCGTACTGCGGATAATTGCCTGCGAAGAAAGTGAACAGCCCCTTCAGTTCCTTTCGTTCTTCGAGGGCGGCCATGAACTTGTCGGTCACTTCGCCGAGCGCCTTGTAATCGCCCGTGTTGGTCATATCAAGCAAGTTGACCGAGAATCCACCCGCCGCACCGAAGCCTGGCACGGCCGGTGGCTCAAAGAATTCGAGTTTGACGTCGGCAATCTCGCGGCCTCGCTCTTCGAGTTCTTCGATAATCTGTTTGGAGGTGAGTTTTCGTTCAGCCCAAGGCTTTAGATTGATGATGCACGTACCGGCATTCGAGCCACGGCCTTCGGTCAACACTTCGTAGCCAGCGATCGACGAGACCGAGGTAATTTCGTCAAGTTCTTCGCAGACGTCCTGCAGTTCGTGCGACTTCGCGTTGGTATACTCGAGCGTCGAACCGGGCGGCGTTTGGATAACGCCGTAGATGATGCCTTGGTCTTCGAGCGGTATGAAGCCCGTAGGAAGCCCTGTATTCACCAGAAAAATGCCGACCGTGAAACCCGCGATGACGAGCACTGTCATAAAGCGGAGCGTAACGATCCAGCCGAGAAGTCCGACATAGGCAGCGGTGACCTTTTCGACACCCCGGTCGAACAGGTGCAACAAGATGCCCAGTGGGCCACGCTTCTTCTCGCTGCCACTGCTGCCCGAAAAAGTTGCTCGGAACGTGAGTATCGACAAAAGCGCAACGACGCCCGCGGCAATCAGCATGCGTGTTTCGTTGAGCGGGACTTGCTCGGATACCAACTCGTGAACGAATTCGTTTTGCAGCACATAGTAGACACCCGCTCCAATAGCCAGACCGAGTACGACACACAACAGACTGCGAAGGGCGAACGCGGTGCCGCTGCTGAATTTGTCGATACCCCGATTGAGTACACCAACCAAACCACCCTGCCGCTCAGCACGACCGAGCGGTTTGAGAATCATCGCGCATAGCACCGGCGTCAGCGTCAATGCGACGACACCCGATATGACAATCGACATCGCCATGGTGAGTGCGAACTCGCGATAGAAAACGCCAACCGGGCCAGTCATGAACGTCACCGGAATGAACACGGCCGTCATCACCAGTGTGATGGCAATAATCGCGCCGCTGATTTCATGAACGACTTCGGTGGTCGCATGATAGGGGCGGAGATGTTTGGAGTGCATTTTTTCATGTACCGCTTCGACCACGACAATCGCGTTGTCGACCACAATGCCGATCGCGAGCACGAGTGCGAATAGCGTGATCAGGTTGATCGACATGCCAAACATTTGCATGAAGAAGAATGTACCGACAAGTGATACGGGTACCGCGAGTGTTGGAATGAGAGTGCTGCGGAAGTCGCCAAGAAACAGGAAAACGACCAGCGAGACGAGAATAAATGCCTCAAACAGCGTATGCAGCACCTTTTCAATCGATGCTTCGAGAAAGCTCGAAACGTCGTAACTCACCTCGTAGTCCATTCCGGGCGGAAACGAGCGTGCTTTGATTTCTTCAAGCTTTTCTTTGACGCTCTCAATGACCTTGGTCGCGTTGGAACCTGGCGTCTGCTTAAGAACGATGGCCGCCGACGGATAGCCGTCGATATCGGAGTAGAGATCGTAAAACGACGAACCGAGCGACACTGTAGCGATGTCACGCAAACGAAGGATCTGGCCGTCGGTGTTCGCCCGAATGACAATATTTTCGTATTGCTCCTCGGTGTTGTAACGTCCCACCCAGGTCAACACGTACTCGATCGTCTGCGACGTTTGACCAGTCGCCTGGCCAAGTCGACCGGGTGAACCGATCATGCTTTGCTCGGCAAGCGCCTCCATCACTTCGGCCGACGAAACGTTGCGAGCCCGCATGGCGTCGAGGTCGAGTTCAACGCGCATCGCATAGGCACGGTTGCCGAGAATGTTGGCACTACCGACCCCTTGGATTCGTTTGATCTCGTTAACGATGTTGACGGTGGCGTAGTTGAACAGGTAATTCTGGTCGACGTTCTTGTCGGTGCTAAAGACGTTCACGTACATCAACATGCTCGTCATATTCTGCATGACGATTACGCCTTCGCGTTGCACAATCTCGGGCAAGTTATTCTTGACCATCTGAATGCGGTTGTTGACGTTCAGCACCGCGACGTTAGGGTCGGTGCCCGGCTCGAAGATAATCTGTATCGTGCCTTCGCCAGCACTCGTTGCGTCGCCAATCATGTACCGCATGTCCTGGACGCCATTGATGGCTTGTTCCAGAATCACCATCGTCGAATCGATGAGAATATCGGCACTTGCACCCGGATAAGAAACCGAGACGCGAACGCTGGGTGGTGCAACCGAAGGAAACTGCGAAATCGGCAGCGAATTAATCGAAAGCCCACCCATGAATAGGATGAGCAAAGAGATGACGATGGCCAGCGCCGGTCGATGAAGAAATTTGGCGAACATGAGGGTGAGAAACCTATTCGGCTTTGTTCTTCAAATGGCTGAGAACCTCGTCAGGTTCCTCAAATTCGTATTCCACCTTCTCGCCGTCGCGCACTTGTTGAATGCCTTCAAAGACAATCTTGTCTTCCGGCTCAAGTCCTTCGCTGATCACGAAAACATCGTCCTGTTCCTGCTCGATTTCAATTTCGCGCTGGTGGACCACGTCATTTTCGTCGACGACATAGGCATACCGCTTCGCGAGAATCTCAAATGTCGCCCTCTGTGGGATGACGATGGCGTCTTTTAACTTACGGTGGATCAGAATTTTGCCGGTTTGACCGTGACGCAGTAGGTACTCTGGATTGTCAAAATCGGCCCGGAATGCAATGTTGCCGGTTTCGCTATCGAATTCCGCTTCGATTACGTTAATCTTGCCAGGATGCGGAAAAATCTCGTGATTCGCTAGCATCAACTCAATCTGCAAATCATCGTTTTCGCCGGCTGCTGCGGCGTCTTGATACTCGAAGTAGCGATTTTCATGGACGTTGAAGTAAACCCACATCACCGCATTGTCAGAAAGCGTGGTGAGCATGTCGCCGTCGTCAACGAGGCTTCCCTGCTGCTCATAGAATCTGTCGACGATGCCATCAAAAGGTGCTTTAATATTGGCAAAGTTGAGTTCGGCACGAGTGAGTTCAACCTCGGCTTCGACTTTCGCCAACTTGGCCTTTGCAATGGCGACGTCTTGGTCCGAAACCATGTTTTTTTCGTACAACGCTTGGCTATTGTTCAATTCAATTTGAGCCAACTGGGCCTCGGCCAATTCTGAATCCAACCGAGCCTTATAAAGCGTCGGGTTGACTCGAAACATCAGCTCGCCTTGCTTCACCACCTGACCTTCGCTAATCGGGATTTCTTCGAGATAGCCACCTTCCAAAGCGCGGATGTCGATGTGACGACGCGAATGAATTTGACAGACATATTGCTCGGTGACCACCACATCTTTGGCAACCGGACTGGTCACCTTAACCTTGTGAGGCTCTGCTTCGTGACGCTCGGCAGGCTCAGAGCATCCCACAACGGAGAGGTAAAGCACCGCGAGCGATAATGCTTGTAAAATTTTGCGGCTCATCTTGCTTGTAGCTTTTAGATTCGGTCGAGAGGCTAAACGCGTGGCACCTGTGGTGCTAAAGTTTTCACTCCATTACAATGCGGAGCGCTCGCAACTCGGCAAAACAGTTGTCGTCAGTGGGGCGTGCTGCGTAGGTTGCGCTGGGATTACTTTCGTTCTGCAACTGCGTTTCGCGCGACAGGTCAACGTCGCATGATGCCTACGCGCGACGGTGGCAGCATCGAGTCGCTTCGCTAAGCTACGCAAACATTGCGGGTGGGGTAGGCGGGTGGGGGGAGTAGGCGGGTGTCTCCGGCCGTTGCGACCGGGTGAGGCGATAGCACCGTACGAATCGGAGCTTTCGTACTAATCGGCATTATAGACACCAGAACTTCGGAGAGTTAAATGCCCGAAACTGCCATCTGCGAGAAATTTGTAGAAATAGTTGCTTGCAACGCCGCCATACCAATTAGACGAATCGCTACGGAGGTACGCGAGCACCACCGCTTTCACAAAATCGCCAGCGGATTACGCCGTTCTTCGAGAGTCCCGCGCGTCACGCCCACCCGGTTGGCGGCTTTCAACTGTCGCCAGACTTCGCCCGCATCGATGCGGCCAGATAGCAGGTCGCGATACAGGTCGATCGTCTGGCGAAGCCCTTTGCCCGAGTCGCTTAGCAATTCGATGCGAAAGTCGCGGAGGCCCAACTCGAGTAATTCCGGCACTGCCTCAGCCGCGCTCTGAGGCGTCGCATTAAAGAGCGTGTTGCGGCAACCAACGTCGGCCGTGAGCGGATGTTCCATGCCGACCCGATCGCGAAGTTCGACTTTGTGGTCGTCGCAGGGTCGGCCACAGTTGGTTCTGTTGGTACCGGGCGACAGCACCGCGCAAAACACGCAATGCTCCATGTGAAACATCGGCATGTGTTGGTGAACAACCACCTCAAGACGTTGGGCGCCGGCCGCTTCGATGAGCTCAATCACCTGCTCGCGATTCAGATCATACGAAATCGTGACGCGGCGGCTCCCCAGCGATCGGAGGTAGTCGACCGTGTACTGGTTGGCCGCGTTGAGTGAGAAGTCGCAGACGAAAGGGATTGATTGTTCGCGGGCAAAGGCGAGTCCGGCGAGATTGCGAACCAGAAATCCATCGGGCACCCAGCGCGCCATCACGCGAAAGATGCCCATTTCGTCGGGCTTCTGAATGCGCGGTGTGGCGATGTAAAGCGGGCGATTGGCCGCGCGGGCCATGGCGATCGCTGTGCGATACTCGCGAATGTCTTGAAAGTCGACCATCACCGATGCGATGTCGCACTCCAGCACCTCGGCCAACTGCCTCGTGTTGCGACACAGCACGTGCAAGTCGGGCTGCCGTGGTTCGGTCTTTGCGCGCGCC
>JBGSWC010000043.1:0-30404 GCA_041752635.1 Pirellulales bacterium
TCGCGGCGAGCGATTGCCGCACTCGAAAAGAAGGCGCAGAAGGTCGTGGTTCTCGGCTCCTATGCACACCGCGAGCCAATCGGCTAGACTACGCGGTCTGATAAAATCAGCGGTTTGGCGTAGTGTTGTTGTGTTCTAGTAAAGTGAGTGGCGGCGGCAATTAGCATGATTATTATCCTCAAAGAGCAAGCGACCGACGAACAAATCGACCACGTCGTGAAGCGCGTCGAAGCCCTCGGCCTGCGTGCCCACCTCAGCAAAGGCACCTTTCGCACTGTGATTGGTGTCATCGGCGACGAAGATCAGGTTCGCGCGGCACCGCTCGAAGCGATTCCCGGAGTTTCGCACGTCGTGCCTGTGCAGCCTGCCTATAAACTCGCCAGCCGGACTGCCCATCCCGAACCGAGCATCATCGAAGTCGGGACCACGAAAATCGGCGGTGGCCACCTCGGCATGATCGCCGGCCCTTGTGCCGTCGAATCATTCGAGCGTCTCGACCAAATCGCCGGGGCCGTGAAAACCGCTGGGGCCAACTTGCTTCGTGGCGGAGCCTTTAAGCCCCGCACGAGCCCCTATTCGTTCCAGGGCCTTGGCGAAGAAGGGCTCCGAATCCTGCGCGAAGTCGGCGACAAACATGGGCTCCCGATTGTGACCGAAGTGATCGATCCCAGACACGTCGAATTGATCTGCGAATACACCGACATGCTCCAACTCGGTGCCCGTAACATGCAAAACTTTGTACTGCTCACTGAAGTTGGAAAGACGAACAAGCCGGTGCTGCTCAAGCGCGGGATGAGCGCCACCGTGACCGACCTGTTGATGAGCGCTGAATACATTGTCGCCCAGGGTAACTCGAACGTGGTGCTCTGTGAACGAGGGGTGAAGGGATTCGACAATGCTTGTCGCAACATGTTCGACGTAGCAGCGATTCCACAGGTACAGTTGCAATCTCACTTGCCGATTATCGTTGACCCCAGTCACGCGACCGGGCGGCCCGACCTAATTCCAGCCGTCGCGCTCGCCGGCATCGCGGCCGGTGCCGATGGGGTGCATATCGAGGTTCACAACTGTCCCGAAGATGCCCTGTCCGACGGGCCCCAAGCGCTGCTCCCCGAGCAGTATGCCGAACTGACAAAACAGATTTTCAAGGTCGCCGCAGCTGTTGGAAAGAAAACGCCGATTTAAATAGCACCACAGTGCGACTGAGCACACTGTGGGTTACAACTACGAGCGCTGGCTAGGAATCGGATCGGACGGATGCAATATGTGAGATGCAGATGTCAATTTTTTGGTTTGTCATTTTTCACTTACTATTTTGCAATTAGCAATCCCTTTACCGTTCCGGTTTCTCTCAGCTGTAAAACAACAATCAAGTAGTGGTAAAAGTGTTGGAAGGTAATCAATGCGACGAATCCTGATCGCCGGTAATTGGAAAATGAATACCGACACGGCGACAGCCGTGGAGTTGGCAAAGGCGGTCGCCGCCGGTGCCAATGCGGCCGACGATGTCGACTTGCTGGTTTGTCCGCCGAGTGTTTACTTGGCGGCAGTGGGCGAGGCGCTTACCGGATCGCCGGTCGCGCTAGGTGCTCAGAATATGTATTTTGAGAACAACGGGGCTTTCACGGGTGAAGTGAGCCCCGAGATGCTGATCGATGTCGGTGCCGAATATGTGATTCTCGGCCACAGCGAACGCCGCACGCTGATGGGCGAGACCGACGCGATTGTCAACAAGAAGACTCTTGCCGCATTGGCTCAAGGTTTGGTACCGATTGTCTGTGTGGGCGAATTGCTCGCCGAGCGCGAAGCCGACCAAACGGCCGAGGTAATTCGCACGCAAGTCACCGGTTCACTGGCTGATGTGCCGGGCGAAAAAATGGCGGGCGTCGTGGTTGCTTACGAGCCCGTGTGGGCGATCGGCACCGGCAAGGTCGCTTCGCCCGAACAGGCCGAAGAAGTTCATGCTGATCTTCGCAGTTTGCTTACTGAGCTGTATAGTGAGACGATTGCAAACCAAGTTCGCATCCTCTACGGCGGCAGCATGAAGCCCGGCAACGCGGCCGAACTGCTCTCGCAGCCCAACGTCGATGGTGGGCTTATCGGCGGCGCGAGCCTAAAGGCAGAAGATTTTCTGGCTATCGCCGCCGGTGCTCCGAAGAAATAAATAACGACCCACTAACTTACGCGATCAGTCAACGAGTTCTTCATGGAATATTTGCTGCAAATTCTGCTGTTCCTAATGGCCGCATTCCTCATTCTCATTATCCTCGTCCAACGTGGACGTGGTGGCGGACTGGCCGGTGCGCTCGGTGGTCCGGGTGGATCGAGCGCTTTTGGTGCGAAAGCGGGCGATGCGTTCACAAAAATTACCATGTACGCAGCGGTCGGATGGTTTGTGCTTTGCATCATCGCCTCGGTTTGGGGTGGCGGACGCGACGACAGCTTGAGCGGCAGCGATGCACTCAGCGGCCTTGGTAATAACCGGCCTGCCGCTACCGAGGGCGACCCAGAAGCTCCGCCAGTCGAGAGTGATACCTCTGACCGCGAGTCCAATAGCGAAACCGAGCCGTCTGGTGAATAACCCCCTGCGAGGCCATTGCCATGCTGCTTAGCATGACCGGCTTCGGCGAAGCCCACGAGCATGGTGATCGGTTGGCGGTCGCGGCTGAAGTTCGCACGATCAACAGCCGCCACTTCAAGCTCAGCCTACGCACTGGCGAAGGCTACTCGGCGCTGGAGCCACAGATCGAAGCGCTGGTGCGACAGTCGGTCCGTCGGGGCACCGTTCAGCTCAACTTGCGCGTGGTGCCAATCGCGTCGACCGATGATTACCGCGTGAATGTCGAAGTCCTCAAGAGTTACCTACGTCAGCTCGAGCCGGTCGTCGAATCGGGGCGTACCGTTGCCGCCGAAACGCTACTCGCTTTGCCCGGAGTCATTGACGAAGGACACGATTACGATCGCGACGTCGCGATCGATTGGCCATCGATTGAACCAGTGATTGCGAAAGCGATGCAGTCGTTGGCCGCTATGCGGCGCGTCGAGGGACAAGCCCTCGCCGACGACCTTTCGGCCAATTCTGCGGTAATCGCTGAGCGATGCAAAGCGATCCAACAGCGAACGCCTCATGTTCAATTCGGCTATCGCGAACGGCTGATTGATCGAATTAATAAAGCCCTTTCGGATCTCAACATGACGGTCGAGCCAGCCGATCTGGTTCGCGAAATCGCCCTGTTCGTCGACCGCAGCGACATCTCGGAAGAGACGGTGCGGCTCAAAAGCCATCTGCAGCAGTTCGACGATGCGCTCAGCAAAGCCGAAAGCACCGGCCGCAAGCTGGAATTCATTGCCCAAGAAATGGGTCGCGAGATCAACACGATCGGATCGAAGGCGAACGACACTGAAATCAGTGCCCATGTAGTAGAAATGAAAACGAGCCTCGAACGGATCCGCGAGCAAGTGCAAAACGTCGAATGAGTTGCACTGTAGCCACCGTCGCCAGAGGGTGGAACGCCGACCGAACTCCACCATCTGGCGACGGTGGCTACATTCCATGACCGCGAAACCTGGAAAACTCGTCATCATCTCCGGGCCTTCGGGGGTGGGAAAAAGTACGATTGTTGGGGCGTTAATCGCGCGGTTTAATGGCAAACTGAGGCTCAGCGTCTCGGCCACGACGCGAGCTCCTAGGGAAGGCGAAGTAGATGGCCAGCAGTATTATTTTCTCTCGCCCGAAGAATTCGCCCGGCGTCGCGAGATGGGCGATTTTCTCGAATGCATGGAGGTTTTCGGCCGTGGCCACTGGTACGGCACCCTACACGATGAGGTGAGGCCTAGTCTCGCCCTCGGTATTTGGGTACTCTTAGAGATTGATGTCGAAGGTGCGGATGAGGTGGCTAAGCAGTATCCCGAGGCGGTAAAGATTTTTATCGCCCCCAGCAGCGAAGCCGAGCTCGAAGCCCGGCTTCGTTCCCGTCGAACGGAAAGCGAAGCGGCCATTGCGCGGCGGCTCGAAGTTGCTCGGCACGAGTTGGAACAAGCACACACCTACGACCACGTTGTCGTCAACGATACGGTTGAAGCGGCAATCGACGACATTGTCGCCATTCTATCAATAGAGGGCTTAACGGCATGATTGAGGCGCTGAAGGAAGAGGAAATCGTGAACAAGGTGGGCGGACGATTCAAGCTGTCGACGCTCATCCAAAAGCGGCTCGTCGCGCTTAATAGTGGTGCCCGTCCGCTCGTCGACCTCGACGTGAAGGACAAAATGGAAATTGTCGTGGCAGAGATCATGCAAGATAAAATTTTCCTCGACTCTTCGAGCAACGTCGGCACCCGTCAAGGCGATCCCGCCGTCGGTGGCCCACCCGAACTCGATTTGTCGAGCTTGTAGTGTGTAATGCAGCCACCGTCGCCACACGGGGGCTGCATTAACATTGGTGCCGATCTACCGTCTTGGCGACGGTGGCTACAATAAAGGGCGGAAATGTGGCCCATGAACTTGTGATCGCGGTTGGCGGCGGCGTCGCGGCTTACAAGTCGGCCGCGCTGGTGAGCAAACTCGCACAGCGCGGACATTTCGTCACCGTGGTGATGACGCCTGCGGCGCGGCGGTTCGTAGGATCGGCAACATTCGCAGCGCTGTCGGGTCGACCCGTGGTGACCAGCATGTGGGCGAGTGAAACTTATCCGCTAGGCCCACATATCGAACTTGCTCGCGCTGCTGAACTGTTGTGCGTCGCCCCGGCGACGGCCAACATCTTAGCCCAAGCCGCTCACGGCTCAGCCGACGACTTACTCAGCACGCTGCTCCTCTCGTTTACCGGCCCAGCGGTTCTCGCCCCCGCAATGAACAGCGAAATGTGGTCGAAGTCATCCGTACAGCGGAACGTCGAACAATGCCGCGCCGATGGCTTTCACATCGTCGGCCCCGACAATGGTTGGCTCAGTTGCCGCGACCAAGGGGCGGGGCGGATGGTCGAGCCAGAAACGCTGCTGGTTGAAATCGAAAAACTCTTGGGCTGAACCGGTTAGCTTAACTGTGGCTCACATTCTCATTACCTCTGGCCCCACGCGGCAGTACATCGACTCGGTGCGCTACCTGACCAACGCGTCCAGCGGTCGCATGGGAGCCGCGCTTGCGGAAGCCGCGGTCGACTTTGGCCACCGTGTGACCGTCGTGTCGGGTCCGGTCGAAGTCGACTACCCAAGCGAAGCCGTTGTCGTGCCGGTGACGTCGACCGAAGAAATGCTCGCTGCTGCTCGCGAGGTCTTCGCCGAGTGCGACGGATTGATCGGCGCGGCCGCTCCGTGCGATTATCGTCCGCACCAGATTAAAACGGGCAAAATCACAAAGAATGGTGAACCACTGCGGCTGGAACTTGTCGAGACAGATGACGTCGTTGCGACGCTCGGCTCGATGAAAGGGTCGAAGTGGGTTGTCGGCTTCGCGCTCGAAACCGAAGACCACCGGCTTCGGGCGCTGGCGAAGCTTGAACGCAAGTGCTGTGACCTGATCGTCAGCAATGGAACCGCAGCGATGAATTCGCTCACCAACGAAGTCGAAGTGCTCGCCCCCAGCGGACAAGTCTTGGCCGCCATTTCAGGAGACAAACTGGTCGTGGCTCGCGAAATTATTGCTCTCGTTCAGCGTCACTTAATCGACCGCACAACGCCGCGTTAAGTGGAACCGAAGTAACCACCCTCTCCTAGAGCGTAGACTCATGGGCCGTACCAGCTTGCAGGCGGTCGCGTCCACCGCCTGACGACGGTAGTTGCGCAATTGGCAACCCAGCATAGCAGCGATGGCATTCGACCGTTAGAATTGCGGCTTTCATCCAGTGAGGAATGCTTTCGATGACGCGGGTGGCGATATTGGGGGCTTCGGGTTATACCGGGCTCGAATTGATTCGCATCTTACTGCGGCATCCGCAGGCCAAGATCACTGCGCTTGTAAGTCGTCGCGATGACGAGCCTCACTTGAGCGCGGTCCACCCATCGCTTGTTGGGCGGCTCGACTTGTCGCTCGAACCCCTCTCGGCCGAGCAGCTCGCAGAGCGGTGCGATTGTGTATTCGGTTGTTTACCTCACGCGGCCAGTGCCGAGGCGATCGTCGAGTTGCTGAAGCACGACTTGCGCGTGATCGACCTGAGCGCCGACTATCGGCTCAACAGCGCCGCCGTTTACGAGCAGTGGTACGGCCACGAGCACCCCGATGCCGCGCGGTTGGGGAAAGTTCCCTATGGCTTGCCCGAGTTATATCGCGAGTCGATCCGCAATGCACGGCTGGTGGCCAATCCAGGATGCTACCCAACGGCTGCCATACTCGCCCTTGCGCCGCTGCTGCGTGCGAACCTGATTGACCCTTCCGGCATCGTTATCGACAGCAAGAGTGGTGTGAGCGGCGCGGGTCGGACGCCGAAGCCCAACCTTCACTTTCCCGAGGCGAACGAAAGCGTCTCGGCCTATGGGTTGGGCACGCATCGGCACATGTCCGAGATCGACCAGGTGCTCAGCGATGTCGGCGGTGGGCATGTGGCCACGTTGTTTACCCCTCACTTGATGCCGATGGATCGCGGCATTTTGAGCACTTGCTATGCGACACCAACAGTCGGCATCGAGGCGGAATCGGTGCGGGCGTGCTTACGGCAGGCTTACGCCGACGAACCATTTGTACAATTTGTCGAGTCACCACCAACGACCAAACAAGTCGCCTATACCAATCACTGTCACTTATATGCAACGATAGTACGCGGCCGCGTAGTGGTGGTGAGTGTCATCGACAATTTAATCAAGGGTGCTAGCGGAGCGGCTGTGCAAAACTTTAATTTGATGTTTGGATACGACGAAACCACAGCGCTCGTGTAGTTCGTCCAACGCTTTGCAGAACTAGAACACGCGGAACGAGAATTCATGTCATTTGCCTTCCCTACCGGATTCAGCGGCGCGGCTGTTTATGCAGGCATTAAGCGCAATCCCGAAAAACTCGATGTCGCGCTCGTCGTGTCAGACCGTCCCGCGGTGGGCGCTGGTGTCTATACCCAAAATCTCGTTCATGCGGCTCCGGTGACTTATGACCGAAGGCTTACACCGAGCGACGAAATTCGCGTTGTGGCGATCAATTCGGGCGTCGCAAACGCTTGCACCGGCGCAGTTGGACTCGAAAATGCCGAACGAATGGCTGCGCTTGCCGCCGAGTCGTGTGGCGTTGCACCCGAACAAGTTTTGCTGCTCAGCACCGGAGTGATTGGCAAGCACTTGCCGATGGACAAAATCGCCACCGGCATTGCCACCGCGGCCGCCCAGCTTGCTGGAGACGAAGACGCAGTGATCAAAACCGCACGCGGGATGATGACCACGGATACGGTCCACAAAGTGAGACAACGCGACGTGCTGCTGAGTGATTATCACATTCGCATGACGGGTCTCGCCAAAGGGGCCGCGATGATTGGGCCCAACATGGCAACCATGCTTGGACTCATCGTCACCGACGCCCCCATCCGCAAAGAAGACGCCCAGCAGGCGCTCGCCGAGGCGGTCGACGAGACTTTTAACTGCATCAGCGTCGATGGTCACACCAGTACCAACGACACCGTGTTGCTCGTCGCCAATGGGGCGGCTGGCGATGAGCCACTCACTGGCCGGGCCCTCGAAGGGTTCAAAGCAACGCTGCTGGAAGTTTGCGAAGATTTGGCGATTTCCATTCCCGCCGATGGCGAAGGGGCCACCCACCTCGTCACTGTCGAAATTCACGGCTGTCGCTCCCGCAGCGACGCGGTGCGGATCGCCAAGACGGTAGCCGATAGCCCCCTTGTGAAAACGGCCCTGGCGGGCAACGACCCTAACTGGGGGCGAATCGTCTCGGCGGCCGGTTATGCTGGTATTCCGTTCCAGGCCGAAAAAGTCAGCCTCCACATCAACGGTATGCTCGTTTACGAACGAGGGGTACCGGTCGACTTCGATGCCAACGCGGTATCCGCAAGTATGGCGGCCGATCGCGATGTGAGCGTGGTGCTCATCTTCGACGAGGGGACGTTTGCCGCACGCTTCTGGACCACCGACCTCACCGCCGAGTATGTTCGACTTAATGCCGATTACCATACTTAGCCTCGATCTGTGCGGCACAGGTGGAGTTGCCGGTCGGCACGGTGTCGCATGCGGAACGGCGGGACTTCTTGTATAGTACTGCAAAGGGACAATGCGAATTGTCCCCTGGCGGGTTCGATCGCCACAACTGTGGCGCTTTTCAATTTGGTTCGAAAATACGCAGCTAAGATCGGGGTCGTGATGAAGATTCTTGCACTTGTTGTGATGGCGTGCGGATTGGTTTGCCAGTCGTCGCTTTTGCGTGCCAACGAAGTCGACAACCCGCCGCCGAACGTGGTCGTTATTTTCATCGACGACCTGGGCTATGCCGACATTGGTCCGTTCGCCGCTGAAGGCTACCAAACGCCTCACCTTGACCGCATGGCCAAAGAGGGCCGCGTGTTTACGAATTTTGTCGCCGCGACGGCCGTCTGTAGCGCGTCGCGGGCGGCACTATTGACTGGTTGCTATCCCGAACGGGTGAGCATTCTCGGCGCGCTCGGACCAGCCACGAACCACGGTATCAATCCTGACGAGTTGACGCTCGCTGAGCTGTGCAAAGAGCGAGGCTACGCCACGGCCATCTTCGGCAAATGGCACCTCGGCCACCGTAAACCATTCTTGCCGCTCCAGCATGGATTCGACGAATACTACGGACTCCCCTACAGCAACGACATGTGGCCGCTCCACCCAAATTTCGCTGACCTGCCGGCCGATGCCGCGAGTCGCAAGCGAGGCTTTCCACCACTGCCGCTGTACGAAGGGAACGAAATTATCGATCCAGTCGTCGATGGCGACGACCAAAGTCAACTCACGACCGACTATACGAAACGGGCGGTAGATTTCATCGTCCGCAATAAAGACAGACCTTTCTTTCTGTACGTGCCCCACAGCATGGTTCACGTTCCCCTGTTTGTGTCTGACAAGTTCAAAGACAAGAGCGGTGCTGGGCTTTTTGGCGACGTTGTCATGGAAGTCGATTGGTCGGTTGGTGAAATTCGCAAAGCGCTCGACGAAGCAGGCATCGCCGACAACACGCTCGTGATCTTCACTTCCGACAACGGCCCCTGGCTGAGCTACGGCAATCACGCTGGCTCCGCGAAGCCGCTCCGCGAAGGGAAAGGGACAATGTTCGAAGGAGGCTACCGGGTGCCGTGCGTGATGACGTGGCCCGGGCAGATTCCGGCCGATTCCAAGTGCGACGAGTTGGCTACGACTTTGGATATTTTGCCAACAGTGGCCGAACTGCTTAAGGTTGAACTCCCCACCAGTCGCAAAATCGATGGCAAGAACGTGCTGCCGCTGATGACTGGCGAGTCCGAAGCCACAACGCCACATGAGATTTTCTATTGCTATTACGGCGGTGAACTCCACGCGGTCCGCGACGGTCGTTTCAAACTCCACCTGCCTCACGGCTATCGCACGATGGCAGGTCGCCCGGGTGGCAAAGATGGCACACCCAACGATTACTCGCATAAGAAAATCGGCCAAGAGCTTTTCGACCTAAAAAACGATGTGGGTGAAACGACCGATGTCTCCGAGCGATACCCCGAGATCGTCGAGCGATTGCTTGCAGCAGCCGAAGCAGCCCGTGCAGACTTGGGCGATCGTTTGACGAAGCGAAAGGGCACCGGCGTTCGCGCGGCGGGCAGGCTGCCGAAGCAGTAAGTTGGCGCGTAGTGGCGGCATCCTGCCACCGTAGGATCGCGCGTGATGCCGACGCGCAGCGAATTTTGACCCCCACTGCAAAATCGCATCGAACGTGCAAAATTCGGCGACTTTTGCACCGCTGCCCATCGGCAAAACCCATGTTTTGCAGTTGCAATCTCGATTCGCTGGGGCAAAATTTGCCGAATTAACGTCCATTGTTAGCAAATGATGACGCGCAATATTCATGCTCTCGTTTCGCTGCAATATTCGTAAGGTCGCGGAGTGGGACAATTCGAATCTAGCCGACCACAGGGCCGATTTCTACAACGATTCTTGGCCAGCCCAACCAAGTTAGCCACGACACGCTAGCGGAGCGCTCAGGCGACGTGGCAGTTGTTGCGTCCCATGGTCGCGGTTCAAAGCGCTCGGCTACGACTCGCAAGCTCGCCTTGGCGTTGCGACTGCCGTTGTTGCGCGTGTCGCGCGGTGACTATTTCGCCCGTCGGTACTGCCGATCCGGCAATCCTGTCCGTCTGCCGGGCCACATGAATGTGGGCGCTACGCAGGATATCGCCCGAGCGGTCGGCAATTACGGTCAACCCGAGCACCTTCGTGGCTTCAGTGAATAAGCGGGCACGTGTCCTTGTTGAGACCAGTCCAATCGTCACATTGCTGCACGAAGATCGAGTGCCATTCTACGCCATAAAGCGGTGTGGGCTTGTGATGGACGCCAAAGTCAGGATTGGCCTGATTGGCGATACAAATGTGGCACCTAGTGACATCGGCAAGTGCAACTGCCAAATTGGCACTCTATATCTCTCGTCACGATTTTCTTTCGACGTAAACATATGACACGAAGCGACTTACGCTACATCGAAATACCTTGGCACGCTGCTTGCACTCTGGCTCACCGAACACCGGGGACTGTCAAAAGTGGCTCCCGGTCTAGCCGAGTAACCGAGTAACATGGACCGCTGTGATTGGCGGCGGCGAAATAGCGCTCAGTATTTCAGCAGAAAATCACTGTCATAGGAGAGGTAAACGTGGCGAAGCAAAAGGTGTTTGAGGATGACGCACGCAAGCCGCTCGCGGCGGGAGTTGCCAAGTTGGCACGGGCCGTACGCAGCACCCTTGGTCCGCGTGGCCGCAATGCAGTGCTCGACAAGGGGTGGGGTTCGCCCAAGGTGACCAAAGACGGTGTGACCGTGGCCGAGGACATTGAACTCGATGATCCCTATGAAAACCTCGGTGCCCAGCTCGTCAAAGAAGCCGCTAGCAAGTCCAACGATGTCGCTGGCGATGGCACCACCACGGCAACCGTGCTCGCCGACGGCATCTTCCGCGAAGGGCTCAAGATGCTCGCCGCCGGTGCCGACGCGATGGCCCTTTCGCGAGGCATACACAAAGCTGTCGCGGCCGTCTGTGAAGCGGTTAGCAAGATGTCGGACCCCGTCGAGGTGAAAGACAAGAAGAGTCTGCAACACGTCGCCACGATTGCGGGCAACAACGACCCGACGATTGGCAATGTACTCGCCGAAGCGTTCACCAAGGTCGGCAAGAATGGCGTCATCACGGTCGAAGAAGGCCGTGGCAACGAAACAACGGTCGATGTGGTCGAAGGCATGCAGTTCGATCGAGGCTATCTGTCGCCTCACTTCGTGACCAACGAAGACGAACAATCGGCCGAGCTCGAAAACTGCTATGTGTTGGTCTTCGAAGAGAAGATCAGTAGCGCCAAGAACATGGTACCTTTGCTCGAAACGATCTCGAAGTCGGGCAAGCCATTGCTGATCATTGCCGAAGATGTCGATGGCGAAGCGCTGGCGACTTTGGTCGTCAACAAGATGCGTGGCATCGTCAACGTCTGTGCAGTCAAGGCACCCGGTTATGGCGATCGTCGCAAAGCGATGTTGGGCGACATTGCGACGCTCACCGGTGCGACGGCCATCTTCAAAGATCTTGGCATCAAGCTCGACGCGGTTCAGGTCACTGACTTGGGTCGGGTTAAAAAAGTCATCGTCGCGAGCGACAAGACAACCATCGTCGGCGGTGCCGGTAGCAAAGAGGCGATCAGCGGCCGTGCCGATCAGATTCGTCGCGAAATTGAGACGACCGACAGCGACTACGATCGCGAAAAGCTGCAAGAACGGCTCGCTAAGCTGGCTGGTGGTGTCGCCCAAATCAAAGTTGGCGCGGCCACCGAGTCGGCCATGAAAGAACGCAAGGCACTGTTTGACGACGCCCGCGCCGCGACTCATGCGGCACTGGCCGAAGGTGTTGTCGCCGGTGGTGGCGTGGCGCTGCTTCGCAGCGATAAGGCACTCGACAAACTGGGTCTCGAGGGGGACGAAGCACTTGGGGTTCAGATCATTCGAGCGGTGCTCGAGTATCCGATGCGTTACATCGCCGAGAACGCCGGAGTCGATGGAGCCGTAGTGGTGAACCGTGTCCGTCGTATGAAGGGCAAGACCGAAGGCTACGACGCCGACAAAGACCAGTACACTGACCTGGTCGCGGCTGGTGTCATCGACCCGGCCCGCGTGGTTCGTACTTCGCTGCAAAACGCCGCGAGTGTCGCCGCGCTGCTGCTAACAACCGATTCGCTCATCACCGAAATTCCCACCGAGGAGGAAGAGGGTGGCCACGACCACGGCCACGATCACGGCATGGGCGGAATGGGCGGCGGGATGCCAGGCATGGGTGGAATGGGCGGCATGGGCGGCATGATGTAAGCCGCTCGGAAACTAATTATTCACGCCCGGCGAACAACCGCCGGGCGATCTTCCTATAAATCGTAATTTTGCTTAAGGAACTCAAAACATGGCGAAAGTTAGCTTGCGTCCCTTGGATGACCGCGTTGTTGTCGAACCTCTCGAAGCCGAAGAAATGACCGCCGGGGGTATTGTGCTCCCCGACGCCGCTCAAGAAAAGCCGCAGCGTGGCAAGGTGATCGCTGTTGGAGCGGGCAAGTTGCTCGATAGCGGCAACCGTGGAGAGCTGTCGGTCAAGGTCGGCGACGAAGTGATCTTCGGCAAATATGGCGGCTCGGAAGTCGAGGTCGACGGCAACGAATACAAAATCCTTCGCGAAAGCGACATCCTCGCAAAGGTCGTCGGTTAATTTTTGAACCGCGAAGGACGCCAAGAGCGCGAAGATTTGACTTTTGAAAATCAACTATAAAGAGATCGTTATTCATTGGAATTATGAATAATACGATTTAACTTCAAACTCATTTGCCTTGGCGCTGTTTGCGGCCTTGGCGGTTAATAAACAAGGGAATCAAGATGGCCAAACAACTGATGTTCGACGATGCGGCGCGGGCGAAAATGCTCGCCGGTGTCGATAAGCTCGCCGATGCTGTGGCGGTGACGATGGGCCCCACCGGTCGCAACGTCATTATCAACAAATCGTTCGGCGGACCGACCGTCACCAAAGACGGCGTAACTGTCAGCAAAGAGATCGAGCTTGAAGATCCCTTCGAGAACATGGGCGCCAAGCTCGTTCACGAAGTGGCCGATAAGACTTCGAGCCTCGCCGGCGACGGCACCACCACGGCGACTGTTCTGGCTCGCGCAATCCTTCGCGAGGGCTTCCGCAACATCGTCGCCGGCAGCAACCCCACTGCGGTGCGTCGCGGCATCGACAAAGCGGTCGACGCGGCTATCGAAAAGCTCAACTCGATTTCGAAAAAGGTCAGCAGCAAAGAAGAAATCGCCCAGGTCGGCTCGATCAGCGCCAACAATGACCGAGTGATTGGTGACCTGCTCGCCAACGCGATGGAGAAGGTCGGCAAAGATGGCGTCATTACCGTCGAGGAGGGTAAGTCAACCGACACGACGCTCGAGTTTGTCGAAGGAATGCAGTTCGATAAGGGTTATCTGTCTCCCTACTTCATCAATGAACCGACAACGATGGAGTGTACGCTCGAAGATGCTTACCTCTTAATTCACGAAAAGAAGATCACCAATCTTCGCGAACTGTTGCCGATCCTCGAACAGGTGAGCCAAAAAGGTAAGCCTATGTTGATCATCGCCGAAGACGTCGAAGGTGACGCGCTCGCGGCTTTGGTAGTCAACAAGCTGCGTGGCATCCTCAATATCTGTGCAGTGAAGGCCCCCGGCTTCGGCGATCGTCGTAAGCAAATGCTGGGCGACATCGCCACGCTGACCGGCGGCACCGTCATCAGCGAAGATCTCGGCAAGAAGCTTGAAAACATCACGCTTGCGGAACTCGGTCGAGCAAAGAAGATTAGCGTCAACAAAGACGAAACGACGCTCGTTCAAGGTGGTGGCGACAAAGCGTCGGTCTCGAAACGGATTGACCAAATTCGCAAGTCGATTGAAAGCAGCACCAGCGATTACGATCGCGAAAAGCTGCAAGAACGGCTGGCGAAGCTCACCGGTGGCGTCGCCATCGTGTCGGTCGGCGCCAACAGCGAATCCGACATGAAGCAAAAGAAGGCCCGCGTCGAAGATGCGTTGCACGCCACGCGTGCCGCCGTTGAAGAAGGCATTCTGCCGGGCGGTGGTGTGGCGCTGTTGCGCTGCAAGGAAGCCGTTGAAGCGGCTGTGAAGAGTGCCAAGGGTGACGAAAAGATCGGCGCGACAATTGTGCTGCATGTTCTCAGCGCGCCGCTCAAGCAGATCGCCGACAACTGTGGTCTGGCTGGCAGCGTCGTCGCCGACGAAGTGTCGCAGCGCGGCGCGAACATCGGCTACGACGCCAACGCCGGCGAGTATGTCGACATGTACAAAGCCGGCGTCATCGACCCGGCCAAGGTCGTAAAGACCGCCCTGATAAACGCGGCGAGCATCGCCGGCCTGTTGCTCACCACCGAAGCTTTGGTCACCAACTTCGATGACAAGGAAACTGATAAGAAGGGTGTCGTCGGTAGCATTCGCTAACGGGCACCGCGTTTTACGCTACTTGTTTGACCTGGGCCATTCGTGCGAGCGAGTGGCCCGGTTCGTTGTGCCGCCAACACTTAATGGAAATCACGGGCGTTAGGAAATGGTGATGGCAACCCAGCGCGATTACTACGAAGTGCTCGGCGTCGAGCGGACGGCCGACGGCTCGGCCATTGCCAGCGCCTACCGCAAGCTCGCCGTTAAATATCACCCCGACAAAAACCCGGGCGACCAAGAGGCGATCGAGCGGTTCAAAGAATGCAGCAGCGCCTTCGAAGTGCTCAACGATCCGAAGAAGCGCGCGCGCTACGACCAATTCGGCCACGCCGGGTTAAATGGCGGTTCGAGCGGTGGTGGATTCAACGATGTCGAAGACATTTTTTCGGCCTTTGGCGACATCTTTGGCGATATCTTCGGAGGCGGCGGAGGTCGAACGCGAACTCGCCGTGGTCGCGATGTACGTTGTGACGTCGCGCTCACGCTTCACGAAGCGGCCGAAGGTTGCACGAAGGAAGTCAAATTCGAGCGTCACGAGCCGTGCGACACATGCGACGGAAGCGGCGCTGCCGATGGTTCGAGCCGCGAAGTCTGTTCGTATTGTGGTGGCCACGGACGTGTCATTCAGTCGGCCGGCATCGTCCGCGTACAAACGACCTGCCCTTCGTGTGGCGGTGCGGGGTCGACCATCGCAAAGCCTTGCGGCGAATGCCGTGGGCGCGGTGTGCGACTGCGAAAGGTGGTGACAGAAGTTCGCATTCCAGCCGGCGTCGACGACGGGATGCGAGTGCGGATCTCTGGCGAGGGTGAACGAAGTCCATCGGGCGGCGTGCCGGGCGACTGCTATTGTTTCATTTCGATCAAACCTCACTCGCTGTTCGAGCGGCAAGGCGATCACCTGATTTGCCGGGTGCCAATCACCTATTCGCAAGCGGCGCTTGGTTGTACTCTGGAAGTTCCCACGCTCGATGGCCGCGACGAAATCACTATCAAGCGTGGCACCCAGTCGGGCGACGTGATCCACCTGCATGGTAAAGGGATGCCTGACCCCCATCGTCGCGGCCGCGGCGACCTGCTGGTACAAGTGACGATCGAGGTGCCAACGAAGCTCACCGCGGAGGAAGAAGTGCTGCTTCGCAAACTTGCCGACGTCGAACACAAGAATGTGGCCCCGCGTCGCAAAACATTTTTTGAGACCCTCAAAGATTATTTCGCACCCGCTCAAGAAGATGAGCATGAGGAAGATAAATGATGTCTGACGATTCAGCAAAAACCGAAACATCGGAAGACGATACGATCGATTTTCCTGCGGTTGATCCCACACCCGACGAGCAGCTCGCCGCGGAGAGAGACCGCGTGCTGAGGCTGCAAGCCGAGTTGCAAAACGTGCGGATGCGGCAGGCCCGCGAACTGCGTGACCAACAACAGTACGCGGCGATGCCGCTAATGCGCGACATTTTGCCCGCTCTCGATAACGTCGACCGCGCGATCGAAGCGGCCACCAAATCGGGCGAAGCAACGGGTTTGCTCGAAGGAGTGAAACTCGTGAGGCAACAATTGCTCACCGCGATGGAGCAGCACCACTGTACAGTCATCGAAGCCGACGGCGCGGTGTTCGATCCCGACCAGCATCAAGCGATCCTTCAGCAACCGTCGACCGACTACCCCGCCGGGCGGGTGATGATGGTCACGCAACCTGGCTACAAGCTCCACGAGCGAGTTGTCCGTCCCGCTCAAGTTATCGTCTCGGCAGGGCCGGGCGAAGCGGGCCAGGCGTAATCTTTCTTCCATATCCCTCGGCGTACAGAAAATGCCAACTTACGATTACGAATGCTCCGCCTGTGAGCACACCTTCGAGTTGTTCCAAGGCATCAACGATCCCTTGCAGAGAAAATGCCCCGAGTGTGGCAAACTGAAACTCAAACGGTTGTTCGGCACTGGTGCCGCCGTGGTGTTCAAGGGATCGGGCTTCTACGAAACCGACTATCGCAGCGACTCGTACAAAAAAGCCGCTGAGAAAGACAGCAAGCAGGGCGAAACCAAGTCAGAAGCGAAATCCGACGATAAACCGGCCAAGTCCGAAAAGACCACAACCAAAAAAGCCGAAAAGAAGTCTTCGGAGTAGTTGTAGCCACCGTCGCCAGACGGTGGATTGTTTTCAGACGACGTGCCAATCATCGACCGTCTACCTTCTGGCGAAGGTGGCTACCATTTAGCGCAAGCCGTGTTCTGCCCCATCTGCAAACGAGAGTTTGACATCAACAAATCGGAAGCTCCTCCGTTTTGCAGCGACCGTTGTCGGACGATCGATCTCGGGAGGTGGCTTGACGAGCGGTACGGGCTACCCGATGTGCCTGACCCCGAAGCCGATGAGCAGCCCGAGGAATTGCCCGAATAGACTGTTTTCTTCGGCTTTGCTAGCACGCAGACTCGCGTAGCAGCCGAACGCGTGGCCCGGTATCCTCTGACGTCTGAATTCATGACATCATTGGAGGCAACCATGTCGCTTGGCCGACCCGTACTCAGCGGCATCGATTGGTGTGAGATCGCGCCCCCCTTCAGGGTGGCGGCGGCAATTGCACAGGCTTTTCGCATTCGTACTCTGATGGTGGCAACGCTCGCGTTGCTCTGCTTTTTGGGTGGCGATGTTTTGCTGCTCCAGTTCAGCCATGATCGATCGCCTGTAGCATCGATGTCCGCCACGCTAACTCGCCCATCGCTCGCGTCGGCCGAGGCGGTGGCCGAAGGATTCGTACTGCGTAGTGCTGGTCTGCTGCAACTTGTGGTCGATCCATTTCGCCAACTATCCAGCGCAACCGGAGGGCGTTGGTGGATTGAGCTCGGTCGCTGCCTCTGGCGGATCGTCTGTATACCCATTTGGACGATGGTGCTGGCCCGCGTGATGGTGCTTGGCATCACTCGTGGCGAGTCGCCGGATGTTATGAATGCTTTGAGATTCGTCGCCCGTCGGATCAAGAGCTTGTGTGCTTCGATGGCGCTGCTCGTGTGCGGAATTGTTATTTTGGCGATACCGCTATGGGCGGCGAACGCTGCGATACACGTCGCCTGGCTAACATGGCCCGTGGCGATCGTTTGGCCGCTCGTGATAGCGACGGCACTAGTTTGGGTTGTCTTTACGGCCGCAGCCGCGGTCGCATGGCCACTGACGTGCACAACGCTGGCGGCCGAAGCGACTGACTCGTTCGACGCCGTGAGCCGGACCTATGCTTACTTTTTCCAACGTCCTTGGCTACTGTTCAGCTGCGTTTGCTGTGGGGCTGTTTCGATCTTTTCGTCCGGGTTGCTGATCGAGCTAATCGTCGGCATGACGTTGGCGGTGACTGATCAAATCGCTTTGGCAAGCAGTCCGCTCATCGCGCTATGGCAGAGTTTTGCCGCAAGCGTGGCAACCGGTTATCTCTATGCTGCCTGCGTATCGGCAACAACCGCAATCTACCTTGTTTTGCGTCGCTCAATCGACGGTGTCGAGGTAAACGACGTGTGGGTCGAACCGACCGAATTCGCGTTGCCAGGTATTGCGGCACAAGTTGCACGACCGGCTACTCACCCAACGCTACTTGCAAAGGCAGGCTAGGGCTCGCGAGACGGGTGCGATATGCTGTTGGTGCCATTCAAGGAGCCCCTACGCATGTCGACACCCGCCAACAATCTGCTCGCCCCCCGATTCTTATTCCGCTTTGCGGTGCCACTCAAGCGACTCGATCCGCTGTGGCCGATCGACGCGAAGAAGCTGACCGACGACCATCGTTTGCCGCCTCTCGCCCGGCTTGACGTTGGCAGCGAATCGACCGAACGGCCGTTCGCCGAGCTTTGGGGGGGCTGGAGTCCGTTGGGTATTTCGCTGGTGCTGCGAGTCACCGGCAAGAACCAACTCCCATGGTGCCGGGAGTCGCGAATCGACGAGTCGGATGGACTGCAAGTCTGGATCGATACCCGCGCAACTCACAACATTCACCGCGCTAGCAAGTTTTGCCATCGCTTCACGTTCTTACCCTCGGGCGGAGGAAGTGACGCGAGCGGCGCATTGGCCGACCAGATGCTCATCAACCGAGCCCGCGAAAACGCCCGGCCGGTGAAACCACGCGAGTTGCAAATCGCCAGCAAGGTTACACAAAAAGGCTACGACCTAGCGGCCCACATCCCCGAATCGGCCCTGGGTGGCTTCGACCCCGCCAACTACCCCCGACTCGGCTTCACCTATGCTGTACTCGACCGTGAGTTGGGGCTCAACACGTTCGCGACGGGGGCCGGTTTTCCGTTCGATGAAGATCCGAGTTGCTGGGCGACTTTGGAGTTGGTGGATTGAGGCTGCGGTATTATCGCTGCTTTTTTAGCAGTCACTCGACTATTCAGCGCAGGCGGGCACATCGTCGGCCAAAAGATTGGCAGAGAATTTCTTGCAAATTCCGTTTGCGCAAATGCCGGCGCGAATTAATTCAAAATACGCTTTGCAATGTGATTCGCGAGCCGCTGACGCAAGGCTTGCCAAAATGAATCGATGCATTGGTCAAAATGCGATCGTTCATCCGCGAACTCCAGTCAGTAGCGAGCCCACTTCGATGCTACTCAACCACCCGCTCCGACTCGACCGCCGAGCTAAACTCCGCGGCCGACTCGCTCGGCAGTTCGAGTTCTTCCCCCGAATTGCGCGATTCGTCGTAGATGAACCAAGCCACACCTAAAATCACCAGCGACCAGACGATCGCGCGAACACTGAGCACGCGTGACATGGCTAGCTCGCTGACTTCAGGGCGGCGAGCGCCGCGTCGTAGTTCGGTTCACTGGTTACCTCGGGCACATACTCGGCATACGTTACCTTGCCGTCGACATCAAGTACGAACACCGCCCGGCACAGCACCTTGAGTCCATCCTCCATCAACGTGCCGAACGCTCTACCAAAACTCTTGTCTTGGTAATCGCTGGCGACGCGAATGTTGGTGATGCCTTCGGCACCGCAGAAGCGGTTCATCGCGAATGGTAGGTCGAGACTCACAGTGATCGCGTTAATCGAATCACCCATCGACCCGAGCGCCTCGTTGAACTTTTTGGTCTGCGTCGCGCAAGTCCCCGTGTCGAGCGAAGGGACGACCGACAAGAGCGTCGGTTTTCCTTTCACATCGGCCAGCGTGATCGCATGCAACCCGGCGTCAAAATAATGCACCGCAAAGTCAGGTGCCGTTTGGCCCGCTTTGACTTCGTCGCCGGCGAGCGTGATGGGGTTGCCTTTGAGGGTGACTGCTCCGGTCCGAGACATAATCGTTTCCTTTGGTAAGTATTCGTTTGGTAGTTTGGGCAAACTGCGCGAGTTCGTACATCGGCCGACGCGAGCTCGCCGAAAAATAGTTTGACATACTCCCCCCCACATTCGCAATAATGGGTCGCAATAAACGGACGCAGCCAAGCGAACAGATTCTCAGCAGAACGCTCGCCCGTTCGATGACCTTCAAAATTGAGGGTCGTGAAGGTAAAGGAGTATTGCCGTGGTTCGTTGCATTTTTGCCACCGTTTTTTTCTCGGTTGTGATTTACTCGGTGACTGGCAGATCGGTCGTCAGCCAGGCGGCGGAGACTTCGCGCCCCGATGTCTCTCCTTACCTGCGTGAGGCCTACTTTGCAGCAGTTGAGGGGGATCTCGCCCTCCGTGAACGACTGCTCATCGCCGCCGAGGAAACGGCACCCGAGCTCAATGAAGTTCACTGGCGCAGCGGCGAATTGTTGGTTGATGGCGAGTGGACAACGATCGCCGATGTGCAGGCCGCTGCGGCCGATGACCCACGAATCGCTCGGTACAAGGGGCTGCTCACCGCTGCCGACGATTCGCCCGCCGCGCAACTCGCGCTAGCTCGCTGGTGCCGCCGCGCGCGGCTCACCGACGAAGCGCGCGTTCACTGGCAAAATGTCTTGGCTGTCGATCGTCGTCATCCTGAAGCGCTTCGCGCTTTGAAGCTTCGGGTGGTCGACGGGGCACACGTCGCAGTCGAAAACCTCAGCAATCGCCGCGAACAAGATCAAGCCAACATTCTCGCTCAGCGAAGGTGGACGACCACCGTCCGCACGTGGCAACGTGCCTACAAGACGGGCGACACAAGCGAACGCGATGATTTGCTCGCACAGGTGGCTCAATTGGCGGACCCACTGTCGATCGATGCACTCGAAGAGTGGACACTGCCGGAATGGGCGGGTGGCGAGAACGCTCGCGGTAACGAAGACGCCGCTGTGGCGTTTGTGATTGCTCTATCGAATATGAGCGACGAGGCTGCGACCGAAACGCTGGTTCGCCATGCGCTGGCTTCGTCGCACGCGACGGTTCGCGAAGCAGCAGGCCATTCGCTGAGCGAGCGTTCGTTCTATGAATTTGTCCCTGATTTGCTCGACTTGATGGAACAGCCAATTGAGTCGCGTTGGGGTGTCAATTGGGACGGCAACGGAAATGTGATTTACGCTCACTCACTCTTTCAGCGCGGGGCATTCGTCGATCGCGAATTGGCAAATCAGCAAGCTCTCGATCAAGTCGACATGAACCCTGTCCCACGTCCATCGTTCGACCCTGTGTTGCAACGCATCGCCACTGTCGCCAACACCGCAACACGCAGCTACGGCCGCCAAGCCGAGCGAGTCGAAGCCCAAGTCGAAGCGACCAATCGGATGATCGAATCCCGCAATGATCGCATCGCCGAACTGCTGCGCGCGGCGACCGGCGAGCCCTATGACGGCGACCCCGATCAATGGTGGGATTGGTGGACTCAGTACACGAGCGTCGAGCTCGCGTCGTCGCGACCGGTCGAGCGATCTGTCAGCACACAAATACGCGCGGAGGTCTACGCTCCCGAGGCCCCCTCAATACCCGGCGCGATGGTCGTGCGAGCGAGTGGCAGTGGTGTGCCGATTCCGACTTACGAATGCTTCGTCGCCGGTACACCGGTTTGGACTAAAACGGGGCTGGTGCCGATCGAACGACTCAGTGCCGGCGATCTTGTGCTCTCACAAGACACAGCAACCGGCGAGTTGGCTTTTCGCGCCATTGTTCGCCGCACTGTCCGCGATCCGTCGCCGGCAATGCACCTTCGTTGCGGCAGCGAAACAATCACCGCTACCATCGGCCACCCGTTCTTTAAACTGGGCGAAGGCTGGACGATGGTCAAGCAACTCGCGCCGGGCGATGTCATCTCAGGCGCGACCCAGCCAACGAAGATCGACTCTGTCGAACCGGCCGGCGATGTCGAAGCTCACAATCTGATTGTCGACGGCTTCGCCAGCTACTTTGTTGGCAACACGGGTATGTTGGTCCACGACGGCACTCCAACTCCCTCGGTCCGAGAAGTCGAGCCCGGGCTGCGGCTCGAACAATAAGCTCGCAGAGTGACTCGGTGCATTTGCCGCTCGGTGTGTGTAGACTCATGGCTGGCCGCTAACGAACCAACGTTTAGGCGTCCGCACAGTTCACACTCACGAAGGGGCATCGAATGCACTGGCACATCCTACTTGGATCGCTGTTTTTTCTCGCCATGACGTTGGTCACGTCGAAGGCCGCCGCTGGCGCGAGTATCTACGTTTGGATTGGAACCGAAACCGGCGGCAACAGCGAGAGCGAGGGTATCTACCACGCCCAACTCGATTTGGAATCGGGCCAACTTACGAATCCGACGCTAGCGGCTAAGGTCGCTTCGCCCGGATTTCTAACGCTGCACCCCACGCTGCCGGTGCTCTACGCAACCGCCACCAACAATCGCCAACCGGGTGTCGCGGCTTTTCGCTTCGAGAACAAGTCCTCATCGGCAACGCCTGAGCTTACTCAAACATCGTTCGTCGCCACCGGCGGCGGAGGAGGCACTTGTGTTGCGACGAGCAAATCGGGCAAGACGCTCTTTTCGGCCCAATACGGCGGCGGCACGGTCGCCAGTTATCAATTGAACGACGATGGCACGATCGCCCAGCGCGTGTCGCTCATCAAACATCAGGGTGGTTCGGGAGTCGTCAAAGGGCGGCAGGATGCCCCCCATCCCCACTGGATTGGTACCTCGCCCGACGACCGCTTCGTATTCGTACCCGACCTGGGTCTCGACCAAGTGGTCATCTATCGACTTGACGACGAAACGGGCGAAATTAGCGCACATGGCAAGGTCGACACTCCGCCGGGCGGCGGACCGCGGCACATGAAATTTTCGGCCGATGCCAAATTTGCTTATGTGCTGAACGAACTCGAGCTGAGCGTTAGCGTCTTTGCCTACGATGCTCAAGCCGGCTCGATGACGCTCGTAGAAACGGTACCAACGGTTTCGAGTGACGCGAAAGCGAAAGAACGTTTTGTTAGCGCGGCCGAGATTCGCATCCACCCATCAGGCAAATTCGTCTACGCCAGCAATCGTGGCCATGACACGATCACGGCCTTCGCCCGCGATGAATCAACCGGTTGCCTTGCCAAAATTGAGTGCGAACCAATCCGCGGCAGCTTCCCCCGCAACTTCAACATCGACCCGAGCGGTCGCTGGCTCGTAGCGGCCGGACAGGTCAGCAATACGCTTTCCGTGTTCGAGATCGACGCAGCAACGGGCGAATTGGCGTTTGCTCAGAATGTGGTCAACGCGCCCCGGCCCATTTGTGTAGTGTTTGGCTACTAGCCGGCGACTGTGCGTTTTGCTCGGCAGAGGAGTCACTACCGAGCGGTGGCTCATCGCGAAATTCGAAAAAACGAGCCCGTTTGCTCCGGGCGATAGCATTGTTGAAGGGGCACCCACACGGTGGGTCAAAAAAGGGCTCGTGTGCTAGCCCAACGGCTGCTTGCATCGCTTGAGGTGCTCAGTCGCATTTTGTGAATTCGCCTAGCCACCGTTGTAGGGCGCGCGTATTATGAAGGAAGTGTTAAGAAATCGTTAAGGCGGATCATCGTATAAAAGGCCCATGGGAAAGTACTTACAATCTGATCTCGCCGAAATAGAGCACTTGCTTTCTAGCCAAGCGAGACGTGTCGAATCGATGGTGCTTGCGAGCTATCGTGCCTTGCACGAGAGGTCGCTTACGATTGCCAACGAGGTTTTCGTCCACGAGAAGGTGATCAATGCAACCGAGGTGGAAATCGAGGAGCACTGTTTGCGCGTGCTGGCGCTCCAGCAGCCGGTAGCTATCGACTTGAGGCGTGTGGCCGCAGCGATCAAAATCAACAACGATCTGGAACGGATCGCCGACCTCGCGGTCAACATCGCCGAACGAACAAAATCGTTGGCCGATTTCCCCTCGATCCGAGTTCCCCGCGAGCTCGAGCGAATGCTTGAGCTCGCGCTCGAGATGCTCCGCGATGCTCACACGGCATTCGAGAATTTCGATGTCGAATTATCGCAGCGTGTATGTCGACGTGACGACGAAGTTGACAATATCAATCGCCAGATCATCGCGTCCTTAGCTCAAAAAATGGAGCTCGAGCCCGAGAATGTATCGGGCTATCTTCACATATTCTCGGTCTCACGAATTATCGAGCGCATGGGCGACCATGCTACGAACATTGCCGAAGACGTGGTTTACTTGGCACGCGGCAAAATCACTCGGCACCGGTTTCGACCGGTGCAATCCGTCTAGCGACCGGCAAGGCAACGCTACTTGCATTGCTGCTTTTTAACTCCCACTTCGCTTCGCAACGTTACTCGATCATCGCTCGCTTGAGACGGGCGGGGGCGTCGACGAAGCCTTAGCGTTGAACTCGCGCGAGCGATAACGGCTGCATGTTGATGCTGCTTTCCGCAGCGTTTATATTGGTTGAGTAGGACGGTTTTCATCGGCAAAAGATGTCGCGGAAAAACTAAGCCACGCCTCGCTTTCGCCTCGTCGCGGCTGTCTAACGTGCGATAACCTCCGCGTCTTCGACACGCTTTGCACATGCCAAAATGACTGTCGACACGTTACGAAGCATTTCTCCAACAGGCAAAGCCACGATGCACTCCATGCGAATATCGATTTTTCTCGCCTTTGCAGTTGTCGCGTTCACTGTCATTCATGGTCAGGCGAAGTCGCCCAATATATTGTTGATCGTCGCCGACGACCAAGGCTGGAACGACATCGGCTATCACAACAGCGAGTTGCACACGCCCAACATCGATCGCTTGGCCAAGTCGGGGGTCGAACTCGACTGTCATTACGTGCAACCTCAATGTACGCCAACACGTGTTGCCCTCATGACCGGTCGCTATCCCACACGCTTTGGGTTGCACTGTGCCGTTGCCAGTAACGACCAAGCCTATCCAGTTGGTACCTTGACGATGGCGTCGATGCTCAAGTCGGTCGGATACGAAACCGGTATGAGCGGCAAGTGGCACATGGGGTCGAAGCCCGAATGGGGACCGAATCAATACGGATTTGATTACGCCCACGGTTCGCTCGCTGGTGCCGTCGGCATGTACGATCATCGCTACCGTCTGAATACACCCTTCGCCGTCACCTGGCATCGCAACGGTGAGTGGATTGAAGAAGAAGGTCACGTCACCGACCTCACAGCCGGCGAAGCGGTGCGCTGGATTGAGTCACATGCCGATCGTAAGCAGCCTTGGTTCTTTTACGTTCCGTTCCACGCCGTGCATACCCCGCTCGCTGAGCGTGATGCAAAGTGGGCCGACATGAATGCCAACATCGACGATCCTGAACGACGGTTGTTCGCTGCCGCCTTGTCACACATGGACGACGCTGTCGGTCAAATGATCACCGCACTTGATGCGACCGGTCAACGAGCCGACACGCTTGTTATTTATACCAGTGACAATGGTGCCCAAGTCAATCATAGTGGCAACACCTATCCGCCGCCCGATCCCAAACTCACCAAGTTTAGCTCCAACGCCCCACTGCGTGGCGCGAAGACTGAAACCTTCGAAGGAGGTTTCCGAGTTCCGGCGTTCGTAAACTGGCCAGGCAAACTTGAGACCCATAAAGTCGATGCCCCGCTGCACGTTGTCGATTGGATGCCCACGCTGGCGGGACTCGTTGGCTACGAAATCGAGGAAGACCCCACCTGGGACGGCACGAACATCTGGCCGCTTCTCACGGGTGAACTGCGAGAGCCACCTGAACGAGCCATTTACACCGTGTGGGGAGCGGGTCGTAACCGCGAAGCCATCCGTTATGGCGATTGGAAACTAGTCCGCAACGGCGGCAACAAATGGTTGTTATTCGATGTCGCCAACGACCCGAACGAAACAACCGATCTTGCGGCACGCGAAACGGCTCGCGTCGAACAGTTGATGCAAGTCTATGGTGAAGAGCGGAAACGTGACGCGAAATAGTTGTGATATCGGTGGGATCGTCCGACCGCCGAGCGCCGCCGACGCTATTACCGCGAAGCGATAATCACCTGCCGACGAAACACTCGCTCAAACAGGTCGACCTTCCGCCGCGCGGCCCAAATGTCGACGTCGGCGTTCTCCTTGGCGGCGACTTCGATCACCACCTGCAACGGTGTTACTTCGCATTTGATGTCTTCGACTTGTTGCTGGTGAGTGCGGTCTAGCGCCAGCGCAAGTCGCAAGATCGCCGCTAGCCGGCCGACCCGTTCGCGGTCTTCGACAGTGAGATCGCGGTAGCCTTCGTGCTTGTTTTTCGGGTGCGTGCCGCGATGATAGCGAGCCACCAGAGCAACGAGCTGCAACTCGTGCCGCTCGAAACCCGGCAGCTCGCTATTCATAATCAAATGAAAGCTATGTTTATGGTGTTTGTCGAAGTTAATCAGATAGCCAACGTTCGCAAGGATAGCGGCCAGTTCAAGCTGCTCGCGGTCGTTGGTGGCGAAGCCAAGCGGTCCGGCAAGCTCTTCGTAAAGACGCGACGCGATACGCGCAACTTGTTGCGAGTGTTCGAGATCGACACCACAGTTTAGGGCAAACTTTTCGACGGCCGTTCGCTTTTCTGACGAAGTCACACTTCGCGACCGCGAAGACTGAATCATATCGAGCAACATGCCATCGCGGACACCACGCGTGTGAATCTGTACGACGTTGACGCCCAGGCAACGCATCACACGGTCGATCACCAGCAGTCCGCCGACAATGATATCGGCTCGCTGAGGACTCAATCCGGTCACCTTTTTGCGCTTTTCGAGCGGCATTGCGGCAAGATCCTGCAGCAGGTGATTGATTTTCGCACGCTTGACGCGATAGCCCCACAGTGTCTGCTTTTCGACCGTCTCTGACGCCAACATAATACCGCCCAGGGCGGTAAAAGTGCCCCCGGTGCCGTAAAGCATGTCGGGGGTGAACGGAAGTTTTTTGCAGTAATGCTTCAATTCGCGATCGATAAACTGCGTCGCCGACTCAAGCCGTGCTGCATCGATGATATCAGCGAGGTCGCACTGTTCGGTGATTCGCACAGCGCCGAGTTTAGTAGGATAGACTTCATCGATCAATCCATTTGAGGCGAGCACGATCTCGGTACTTCCACCGCCAATGTCGGCAATTGCCACTTCGCGCTGGTCGACATCGAACGCGCGAGCCACGCTCATGAAAGCGAGCCGTCCCTCTTCGCGGGCACTAATGACTTCGATCGGCAAGCCGAGTTCTTCGTGTACACGGGCACAAAAGGCAGCACCGTTCTTCGCTTCGCGAACGGCGCTGGTGGCAATCGCGCGGATTGCGTCGGCCCCTTGCCCGCCAGCGATTTGCAGAAAGTTTCGCAACGCTGTGATGGTGGCATCGATCGACACGTCAGACAGCTTGCCAGTGGAACACAGTCCATAAGACAGCCGGGTGTTCTCGCGTTCGTCGTCGAGCACGCGATAGGTGCCCCCAGGCAGCACCTGAGCAACCACCAGCCGCACGCTGTTCGAGCCAATGTCGATTGCCGCCAGCCGGCCTTCGGCCTCGGCTTCGTTCGATGTTTCGAGTTGCGGTTCGACCATGCGGTTATTCAATCGGCGAATGCGGGATCACATTATCACGACTGGCATCTTCGCTTTTGCCATGGCTACCGTCAACGCGGCGCGCGAATTCGCTATACTCATAGGGGCGACACCCTGACGTTTGCAAGGAGCACGATTTTGACAATGACTACTGCGACCAACACAACAGCGAGTGGCACCCCGTCGATTGGCGAGTACCTGATTCAGCGATTACAGGACTATGGTATTGCCGATGTTTTTGGCATTCCGGGCGACTACGTGCTATCGTTTTACACGATGCTCGAGGAAGGACCCCTGAATGCAATTGGCTGCACCCGAGAGGATTGCGCAGGATTTGCCGCCGATGCCTATGCCCGCGTGCGGGGCATGGGGGCGCTGTGCGTGACCTATTGCGTCGGCGGGCTGAGCGTCTGCAACAGCATCGCGGGGGCGTACGCAGAGAAGTCGCCGGTGGTGATGATTACCGGTTCGCCCGGGCTCCGCGAACGGGTGCACAACCCACTGCTCCACCACATGGTTCGTGACTTTCGCACCCAACACGACGTTTTCGAGAAGCTCTGTGTCGCTGGCACGGAACTGTCTGATCCGCTCACGGCATTTCGCGAGATCGACCGTGTGCTGGCGGCTTGCAAGCGATTTAGTCGTCCGGTTTATATCGAAATCCCGCGCGATATGGTTCACGTCCGGCCCGACGCCCAACCCCTGTATCAGCAACCACAAGTCACCACCGACCAACGGGCGCTCAGCGAAGCGGTAAAAGAAGCGGTCGCGCGGATCAACGCGGCACGGCAGCCGGTGCTGTTGCTAGGCGTCGAGATTCACCGCTTCGGGCTCCGCGACCTTGCATTGCAACTCGCTGAAGAGTCAGGGATGCCGATGGCGGCGACGATGTTGGGGAAAGGTGTCGTTGCCGAGACTCATCCTCTGTACATGGGGCTCTACAGCGGTGGCATGAGCCGATCCGAAATCACCGAGTACGTCGAAGCAAGTGACTGCGTAGTAATGCTCGGCACCTTTATGACCGACATCAACCTCGGCATTTATACCGCCGAGCTTGACTCGAGCGATTGCATTCTCGCCACGAGCGAGCAGCTTCGCATTCGCCATCACCACTACCACGACATCGAATTCAAGGATTTCTTGCAGGGACTCGTCGACGCCAAGCCGAAGCCGGCCGGCGAGATTCCCCCGGCACCGACCGAATGGAAGAAGGAACCGTTTCACCTCAAACCCGATGCCGAGATCACGATCACGCGGCTCATCGACCGACTCGACGAACAACTCGATGGCGAGACAATCGTGGTCGCCGACATTGGCGACTCGCTGTTTGCATCGACCGAACTGACAACGCGAGGCCACACCGAATTCCTGAGCCCCGCCTACTACACGTCGATGGGTTTTGCGGTGCCGGCCGCGCTCGGTGCTCACATCGCCAAGCCCGCTGCGCGGGTCGTGGCCATTGTCGGCGACGGGGCTTTTCAGATGACCGGCATGGAGCTGTCAAATCTCGTCGCGCGGCGGGTGCCAGCGGTCGTGATTGTGCTCAATAACCGAGGCTACGGCACCGAACGCCTGCTGCACGCCGGCGACTATGAATTCAATACCATCCCGTCGTGGAATTATCATAAGCTGCCAGAGCTTTACGGCGGCGGCACCGGCTACGAAATTCGCACCGAGGGGGAATTCGACGCCGCCCTGAACGCGGCTTGGGCCGATACATCAGGGCCGAGTATCTTGCATGTCCATCTCGATCCCGCCGATGCCAGCCGGGCACTCCAGCGGCTGGGCGAAAAAATGAAGCTAACGGTGGTGCAGAAATAGCCGTTTCTACCGACTATGCAACCTTGTTTGGTGCTTTTCTAAGTGAGTGGTTATAGTGTCTGTTTGAGGGGCCTAATTCATAACGAGCGGCAGAGGCATTAGTGGGAATTCGCGATCTATTCAAATCGTTCACCGACGGCGGCAAGCTCGATGTGCAAAAACGCTACGAGTTCATGAAGGCGGCCGTGTCGGGTACGATGTCTGACTTTTATATGGCGCGGGACCGGCAGACCAATCAAGTGGTCGGCCTCAAGGTACTCGACAAGGAGAAAACCGATTCGCTCGAAGCCCGCTTTAAGGGACTCAAGAAACCGAGCGAAGGCGAGATCGCGTCGCTGTTCCATCATCCAAAAATCGTCGAGACCTACGGATACGGATACACGACCGATGGCAAGCAATACATCGTGATGGAGTATCTCGATGGCCCTGGGCTCAACTCACTTTTGGTCGGGCGTAGCAAATTGCTCGACGGAAACCGGCTGGCACTGCTACGAGACGCGGCCGAATCGCTCGCGGTCGTCCATGCGGCCGGATACATTCATCGCGACATTTGTCCGCGCAATTATGTCTGTAGTAAAGATGCCACAGGGCTCAAGCTGATCGACTTTGGTGTTACCGTGCCGGCGAAGAAAGAATTTATGCAGCCCGGTATCCGCACCGGAACGCCAAACTACATGGCTCCCGAGGTCGTCCGCCGCAAGGCGACCGACCATCGCATCGACATCTTCGCATTCGGCGTTTCGATGTACGAAATGTTCTCGTTCGAGCTTCCCTGGGCGCGTGGCAGCGACGGACTCGCAGCCATGAGCCACGGCCAATCTGAACCGAAACCGCTGCGCGATTGGTGTCCCCAGGTACATCCCGACCTCGACGCGGCGATTCTCAAGTGCATTGCTTCGGAGCCAGTTGATCGATTTCCATCGATCGAAACATTTCTGAACGCGATCCGCCGCGTTGAGAGTGAGACGGTGGCGGCAAGTCAGCCGAGCTGACTTCAATCGCCGCTGGTGCAACTCCCATAGAGACAATGCTAGGGAGTTCATAAAGCTACGGA
>JBGSWC010000044.1:0-1912 GCA_041752635.1 Pirellulales bacterium
GGGGCTCGCGCCGCAACTCGTCGAGGAAATCTTCGAGATCGTGCGCAAGCTGAACGAAGAGCAGGGCGTCTCCTTCCTGCTCGCCGAGCAGAACACCAACATCGCGCTGCGCTACGCCACATATGGTTACATCCTGGAAACTGGGCGCGTGGTGATGGACGGCGCCGCCGACAGCCTGCGCGAGAACGAGGACGTCAAGGAGTTCTACCTGGGGGTCGGCGGCGAAGGACGACGTTCGTTCAAGAACGTCAAGCACTACAAGCGGCGGAAGAGGTGGCTGGCGTAGTTCCCTATCTCGTCGTTACAAGCGTATGTTGACACTTGAGGGGCAATCCCCTATAAAACGCATCATCGATCTGTTGCGAGATAAAGGGGTTTCCGATGGCAATGTCAGCCGCAGAGCGCGTGCGCCTGTCCCGGTGGGTGAACAAGGTGGAATCCGTCGGCGATGAACTTCTTGAGTTGTTGAAGCAGGCGCCACAACCGCTGCCGCGCGAACCCGTCTTTGCGCCCGAACTGCTGGAACGACTTTCCTTCTATGTAGCGAAGGACGATATTGACGCCGCTGAGGATTTCGCTCTCGTCCGCTTTCTGACCCTCGGTAACGGACATCAGCACTCGAATCGTGAACGGGCTATCATCGCCTGTATTCGGATGATCCCCGGTGTCACGAGAATTGACCACAACACGGTCTCGTGGCCGTCGTTCGGTAGATGCCACTTCGCGGCGTTTACTCATCTGAAGGGTGCCATGATCAGTTCGACCCGATCCGCGAGTGCTGCCTTTGGTGGCGAGCCTTGGCATGACAAGGGCCACATTGCCATGTTTCGGGATGTCGGCGACGGTCGGTGCTTTGTCTACCTTTGTCCGATCGAGCCACTTTTTGAGAGGCGAACGATCGGCCACCACGGCGTCCGTTGGGAGGATGTCGAAAAGGTTGCAATAAAGAAGGTGATCCTGTCGAGTGAAAGGGCGGTCGAGGCAGTGGATGAAGACTGAGTCAGTCCGGCTTCAGGCTTGCTGACCGAACTCCATTCCGCGATAGGCCCGATTCATTTGAATTCGAATGCCGACTTCGGCGAAGTCGATCTGCTCTCCGATGCCGACGACTTCCGACATTCGCCTGTTCGCGCCTTTTGCGAACCACAAGGTCGCCCTTGGTTCTTCCGCGTCCAGGAGGAGCAATGTGCCTTGTTCCAACATGATGCGCTTTGCGATTGTTTGTGCGAAATCGAAACAAGCACCGGACGATGGTGCGACGCTGACTAAAATGTCCGATTTCGAGAACATCGCGGTGGTCAATCGTTCATCGACGGACCACTCCGCTTTTTCTGGTACGTCCGATCGTTCGTTTCTGAGTATCTTGAGTGCGATTCCGGGGGTCTCTCCGATCGGGTGGCGACACAGTGCCGGCACCCCGTCGACGAGTTCGGAGTTCCTGTCCTGGCCCAGCTGCCAGTCGAAAAACTCTTCGACGGTCATCTTCTTGCGTTCGGTCTGCGACATCGCGGCTCGCCTTTCCGTCAATGAATGATACCAGATCGCGCTTCCGTCCTGAAGTAGCCGGCGGATTGCGGCCTTGCGCGCCATTGCCCTCGTCGCGGCTTTTCGATATGTGCGCACGAGGTACTTGCAACGGGGATTTTCGATGGCTGACAACACGCCGACCGGTCCGGTCGAAATGGGCGCCGAGATGGACTATTCCGAACACGAGAAGACCTACTCTCTGTTCCTCACCATGGCGAAATACGGCACCATTCTGTGTGTGGCGCTGCTCGTGGCGATGGCCTTCGGCTTCTTTGCCGGCGGTGGTTTCATCGCGTCGACCATCCTCTTCATCCTGCTCGTGGCCGTCGCCTCCTACCTGACGCGCTGAGCCGGTCGGTCCTCCCGATCGGGGGGAGAAGCAAAG
>JBGSWC010000045.1:0-4118 GCA_041752635.1 Pirellulales bacterium
AGCGGAGTCGTGAACAGCATCAGCTAACTCCGCTTACTGACGTGCGCGGCTCGAAAGTTTGACGTCTGCGGCTCGACAATAGCGAGCTTGCGCCGCGATGATCGCGCAGATCAAAGCCTGCGAAAATCCAAACGGATCTTCGCAGGCGTCGAGGTTGCAAATTTGCCAAGCGAAAGGATTATTCTTCGCTCTCTTCGCCTTCTGGCTCCTTCTTCAGCTCTTCAAGCTCGCCACCGGGCAACTTGCCTTTGGCAATTAACTCAGCATAAGTCGGGCTCTCTTCGTCGCCAGCGATGCTATGCATCGCGCCGACATCTGCGAGCGCCTTGTTGATCTTGTCGGTGTCGTCTTTGTCGGTCTTTTCGAGCAGCGGCAAGAAGTGCTTGCCATACTCATTGTGGTGTTTCTTGGTTTTGCCCTGGTGACAAACCCAGCACTTGGCTTCCTTCTTGATGAGTTCTTGAAAAGCTTCATCGGTCCCTTCGGTGAGGTACTTTTCTTGCCACGCCTTCTGGAACTGGGGAATCGCCAAGGCGACGCTCGGTAACACCAGCACCGCAACACCCAACACAATCAAAGCCATCAATCTCTGGACACTCTTTTGCATAACAAACCTCTTGAGATGATCGAAGAAACTTAGGTGGAAATCGAATGAACAAATTGAAGTGGGGATGACAGGAATCGAACCTGCACGGGTTGCCCCACTGGAACCTAAATCCAGCGCGTCTGCCAGTTCCGCCACATCCCCTCGTCGAGCGATCGGCCCGAGTGCAGCGAGTATACCTTGCTCGATTGGCCAAAGCCAACGGCCCGTCAAAATTTTTTGTTAGACCACCTGCGTCTTCCCGGGCACTGGAATCGGATAGGCTCCGCTCTTGTCGGGCATCACAGGTGGCAAGGCGTCGAACGAATACTCTTCAGGAGCAAGCGACATGTTGCTATTGATCGCGTCGTCCCACTTGATGTTTTGGCCCGAATAGGTCGCCATCCGGCCGAGAATCGCTGTCATCGTGCTGGTCGCCCCAAATTCGGCTTCGTTGAGGGGGCTACCCGCACGTATGCTGGCTTGCAGGTCGTCGTGCTCTTGTTGATAGGGATTGGTTCCCTTACCACGATAACGGAAGATCTCCTTACCATCGTGCCCCATAAGGCGGCCCCCACTCAAATTGCCTTGGCCTTTACTCCCAGAGCAGAATTCGGCCACCTGACTCCAGGCACCGGGGACATGGCGGCATTGGCTCAGCATCGTCGTCCCGTCGGGGTAGGTGTATTCGCAGGCAAAGTGGTCGAAGATTTCACCGTACTGTTTGCCAGTGCGTACTTCGCGGCCTCCCATGCCATTGCAGGAAACTGGCACCATCCCCTTGAGCCAGTTGCTGACGTCGAGGTTGTGGATATGTTGCTCGACGATGTGATCGCCGCAAATCCAGTTGAAGTAATACCAGTTCCGCATCTGGTATTCCATTTCAGTTTGCTCGGCCGTGCGGGGGCGAACCCAGACGCCGCCACCGTTCCAATAGACACGAGTGAGCAGAATGTCGCCCAGCGCGCCGTCCTGAATCTGTTTGACAGTGTCGATGTAGTCGGCCGCGTGGCGACGCTGCAGCCCGACACCGACGCCGAGTCCCTTTTCGCGAGCGATGGTCCCGGCGGCCAGCACGCGGCGGATGCCAGGGGCATCGACGGCGACTGGTTTTTCCATAAAGACGTGCTTGCCATAGTTCACAGCGGCTTCGAAATGAATCGGACGGAAGCCAGGGGGCGTGGCGAGAATCACCAAGTCGCAGCCACTGGCGATGACGTTCTTATAGGCATCGAAGCCAACAAACTTGCGCTCTTCGGGCAGGTCCATCTTGTCGCTGTGACGCTTTTCGATCTGGCCCACGCAACCATCGAGGCGATCGCGAAAGGCATCGCCGACGGCGACGACTTTCGTCTTGCCCGGCGTCGAAAGGGCTTGGTCGAGAGCCCCCGTGCCGCGACCACCGCAACCGACCAGACCGATTTTGATCTCATCGTCGCCAAACGGATGGGCACCCGCGTGGACGAAATTACTAGTACCCAGTATCGAAGCTCCGGCGATGGCTGCCGTGGTGCCCGAGATGAATTGACGACGGCTTCCGCCGGTGGTGTTTTGTTCGCTCATATCTCGCGCTGTCCTTGGTGTTGGAGGTGCCCTGCGTGTTCATGTTTCCGCCGCTGAGTCATGCCGCCAAGCCGTCACGACGGGAACCAATTCGCAAGTACCGTTGGGGGGAGGCAGTAATCCGACGATTCTGCCTGTCAAACAAACGGAGGCTCGACGACCGAAATATAACTAATTGAGGCTCCTGTTGCAAACTTTTCTGTTAATTCTCGCTTTGCATCCGTGGGTCGAGGGCATCGCGGAGGGCGTCGCCAAAGAAATTCAGTGCAAACAGGGTGAGTCCAATCGCCAGGCTGGGGAACACCACCAGCCACCAATAGATTCGCAGCGGTGTAATGACGCTCATGCCCTCCTTGGCCAATAGCCCCCACGACACGTCGGGTGACTGAACGCCCAGACCGAGAAAGCTCAAAAACGCCTCGAACAACATCACGCGGGGGATTGTGAGGGTCAGGTAAACGATCACCACGCTGGCGACGTTGGGTACCAAATGCAGCGCGACGATGCGTTTCCAGCCGGCACCTTGGGCGCGGGCTGCTTCGACGAATAGTTCGTGTTTGAGCGAGAGGACTTGGCCCCTCACAACGCGGGCCATCGTGAGCCAATAGATGGCTCCGACCACGACATAGAAAATAGTGATTCTGGAAATCCCATAGCTCTCGAGATTCTTCTTGACTTGTTCTTGCCCGAGAATCGTCAGCAAAAAAATCACCACAAAAATAAAGGGCACCGAATACAGTACGTCGACAATCCGCATCATCAGCGCATCGACCCAGCCGCCGGCATAGCCGCTCACCGCTCCATAGGTCACCCCAATCACCAGCGAAACGAGCGTTGCCACAATGCCAACGATGAGTGAGACGCGAGCTCCCCAAAAGACGCGGGCCATCACGTCGCGGCCCATTTTGTCGCGGCCCATCAGCGAAGGAATCTGGTAGTCACCGAAGACTCGCACCCGAAGTCGAATCATCAACCGACTTAACGGACCGAGTCCCGGTGGGAAACCGGCGTCGGTGTAAGGGCGAATAATTGTATCCTGCACCTGTTTCGCCTGTTGTTCCCATTGCTGTACTCTCTGCTTCGCCGCGTCGTCATCAAGTGAGTGTACCGGTTTCAGCTTCGACTCTTCTATGAGGAAGAGAAGTCGCAGTCCTTCCGACTGTCGACGTGCGGCATAGAAATCGACTGGCGCAAGACCCAGCTTGCCTGGATCACTCAAGGTTGGAGGGGTAAACTGACTGTCAGTCGCATATCGATCAGATGGTTGCAAAGGCAACAACGGCGTAAAGAACGCCCCCAGCGCGACCAAGGCCAGCACCACCATGCTCGCGACCGCCATGCGGCTTCGCAACAGCTTGTGCCAAGCGTCGCTCCAAAGTGATTTGCCGGCGGCGGGTTTGGCCATGAAACGTAGGGCAGTTGAAAACAAGTCATTCCCGCGAAGGCGGGAATCGAGAACATCAGGATGGCAATCTCAATGAGTCGGATGTCGAGCTACCGATTGTCAACGCGATTATTGTCGTATTTGATGCTGCGAACTCTCAATCAATCTAAAATCTCCCGTCTAGATTCCCGCCTGCGCGGGAATGACGGTTGGCAAGGGGGGCTATTTTATCGAAAGCGTGCCGACGACTTCGCTTGCCGACGTTGCGCCGAGGCTCGTTAGTGCCGAGGGTAATTCATCGAGAATTTTCATGCTAGCGGTCGGGTCATAAAAGTTGACGGTGCCAAGCTGCACAGCCGACGCCCCGGTGACCAGAAACTCCATCACGTCGTCGATCGTGGCAATGCCGCCGATGCCAATGAGGGGGATTTTCGCCGCCTGTCTGACCTGATAAACGGCCCGCAGTGCGATCGGCTTGATCGCTGGACCGCTCAGCCCCCCCATCACGTTGCCGAGCATCGGCCGCCGCCGACGCCAGTCGACCGCCATGCCGAGGCACGTGTTGATGAGCGCCACCGCATCGGCCCC
>JBGSWC010000046.1:0-11095 GCA_041752635.1 Pirellulales bacterium
GGTGATGCCTCCCGTGGCGGTTGCGAGCGTGAACATGTCGTCGATGGTGCCGACGTATTCGCCACCCTCCAGGTCGAAGGAGGTCAGTTCGAGATCGCCGGCGAGCGCGAGCGTGCCATCGATTGTAAGCGAGTCATATTCGCGCGCATCGGTACCACCCAGCTTGAGCGTTAGCAGGTTGTTGCTGCCGAATGACACATTGCCGCCGAAGGAGATCGAGGCGACACTGGCACCGGTTGAATAGTCGCCATTAAAGACGACGGTTCCTTCGCCGGCGAAGTCGTTCGCTCCGGTCACGCTGTCGTCAAATTCGATGGTTGCATCGGCGGCCACATCGATGACACTAGTGCCCGAATGAGCGAAAGGAGTTTGAATCTCCAGCTTGCCGGTGTCGACATCGATCGTGCCGGAGTTTTCGAAGTCCCACATGCCTTGGATGGTGACAGTACCGGTGCTGGTAGTCTTGGAGAGCAGACCGGCGTTGGAGATAAGTCCAGCAACGGGCGTGGCGTTGTTGCCGTTAACGTTGTCGCTGAACTTCAGCGCACTTTGCAATTCGAGCGATCCGCCAGCGGCGATGGCGATCGTGGCGGGAACCGGCGTGCCATCCATGCTGGGAGGCTCGGCCAAGGTGTTGATGTTTCCGGTGCCGGTAACGGTGGCAGCGCCCTCGATGGTGATCAGCACTTCGTCGTCGAGAATTTTGCCGGCCGACCCACTCACAAGCAAAGTCCCATCGCCGGGGTTTGTGATGCCTGCGCTGTTAGTGATCCGGCCACTCTGCCAGATGAGGTTAGGAATAGTCAGAGGTGCGTCGCCACCGAGTTGCCCCGATGCGAACACCAGCGACCCGGCACCGGTGAAGGTGAGCTTGCCGGTGAAGTTGGCGTAGCCGGCGATTGTCACGGTGCCATCGTTGGTGAACGTAGCGCCGTCGAAGAGCTGAGGGGCGCTTTGCATGGCGTCGACTCTCAAGTTGCCGAGCGCGGAAAGACCGAATTCACCTGTGCTCATTCCGCCAGCAAATTCGAGCGTCGCCCCGCCTGCGACACTCGCAACGCCATCGTTGGCGAAGCTGTTACCCGAGAAGGCCATCGTGCCGGCGAGCACTTCGAGCGTCGCGAGGTTAGTAAACGACCAAGCGTTGGTGAAGTTTGTGAGGCCCGAACCACCCGACTTTTGGAATGTGCCTTCGTTCGTAATCGCACCAGGCTCCGATTCGGGACCGAAAAAATCGCTGTTATCGGTGATATTGAATAGCCCGCTGCTGGCCACATCAATGGCAGCCCCTTCGCCGAGCGTGCCGATTCCGCCACTACCGGCAAGCGTCACCGTTCCGTCAACAGCGAGTGTTGTGGTGTCGGCCATCATGTCGGCGTTATCGAGCGGGCCAAGGCTGTGAACGAATCCGCCACTGATGGCGAGCGTCGCATCGGGGCCGATGGTCACAGTTGCTGCGTTGCGAATTTGGCTATTGCTGGTCGTGGTCTTCCATGTCGAGATGGTCATGTTCATGGGATCCGATTCGCCGACGATGGTGAGCCCCTGGGTGCCTTGGAGGAAGGCGCTATCGAACATCAAGTTGTTGATCGTCAGCCCACTGACATCTTGAATGATGTTGCCAGCCGAGATAGTGACGTCGTAGGTCATGGCACCGTTGTTTGGTATGTCGGGGTTGGTGCTCCACTGAGTTGCATCGGACCAAGATTCGTTGAAGCCATTATTCCAGACCGCAGTCACGTCGGCCGCGCGAGAATTTGCCCCCATCAGTAACATGGGCGATAGAATCGTGGCTAGAGTACCCGCAAAAAACTTAGCATTCATTTCATTTACCCTCATTCAGAGTTGCCAATGCCACGTCCGAAACGGAGAAGAGTCGTCGTTGAGTTGCCCGCTGGAGCAGAATCAAAATGTCTGGTGAAGAATCCGCCGTGACAGTCATAACCCTTGTTGAATTGGCTTAGTCGTCGTCGCGGGCCGCGCGAGTTGCCTGAGCCTGTGCCTGGGTGACAAGCTCACCAGCGTCGTCCAGCGGCAGCCACTTTCGCAGTGCTCGTTCTTGTTTCGTTTCATTGCCCAACAGCAATGCGGCTGCGTTGTCGGTGCCGATCAACTCGGCGATGGCTGTAAGGAGTTGCTGGTTGTCCACTAAGCCGAGGTTTCGGTAGTGGGCCATTTCGGCCAATTGCCGCAGCGGAAAGTCGCTCGACTCTTTGCCTAGCGAAGCAACCCGTTGGGAGGCGAGGCGGGCGTTCAGCGCCACCGGCCAATCGTGAGGCGAGAGTCCGTCTTCGAGCAGGTCACTCAAATCAAACCGCGATTTCTGAAAGGCGGGGTCGTCTTCAAGGTCTTTGATGTCGTCCTGCAGACGCGAAAACGTTAGCCGGCGACTTTCGTAGAGCGACTTGCCACGCCCGATATCGATGACTTCGAACGTTACAGTGCGCTGCGTCTGCGAACTGTTGAGAGTCGATTCGAATGTCACCAACACGTCGCAACCATCCTGCTCGGCTTCGTCGCGGAGTTGTTTGGCAGGGGCCGGTTCGAAAAACGTCATCCGCGGCAGGTCGGTGGTTTGGGATGTGGAGGTTCGGCGTCGAGGTTCGGCTCCGGTGCCTGGCAGCGCGCTGGCGATCGAGTGATCGATCGCGTGTTTCTGTAAGGCGACAACGAACGCCTTGCCGAAAGGGGCGGTGTGGTCGAGCAACTGGTCGCGATAACGGTCTTGGTCGCCACGTCCGCTTCGTCGTATGGTTCGTGCACTTGAAGCGGGCGAACTAACTGTCCGCAAATTACTGGTGTCAGGCCCGATTTCGCCGATACCGATGTGCAGCCCGAAACAGGGGCGACGCAGCGCGGGATACCAGCTATAGCGATCGTCGGCGACGCCGCCGAGAATCTGAGCGGCAGTGTACCACTGCCACGCCTTATCGATTTCGCCCTCGGGCATCGCGATGCCGGCGGCTTGCGAATAGGTTTGGGCCAAATTCGAAGCAGGAGCCGCCGACACAAACGAATTGGTCGGTGCCGAACTGCGCGTTCGTGCGTTGCCCAGATTCTCGGCCGTCGTGGCGACTGGCTCTTCAGGGGGGACGTTGCTCAGGATGACGGGAGTCGATCGTCCCCCCACTGCGCGCGATGGGTCGATCGGTTTGTTGACGCTTGCCATCGTAAATGATTCACCGCGGTCGGCAGTGAACATGGCCCGCAAATTGTCGATCGAGGCTCGCGCCGAAACGGCACCGACGGCACCGTTGCCCCAGCCAACATAAAATTCGCCCCCTCGGAGCGCACCGAGTCCGCCGGCCGGATTGTCAAAGTTGAAATCGAATTCCTCGGGCGCGGTCCATTCCTTGGCGATTTCGTCGTTGACTTCGACCACAATGGCTGTGTTCTCCTCGCCGTCTTCGATTCGACGGGGGTGCAAACTGCGTGGGAGTTGGAAAATCGACGAACTACCGGTCACTAGCAGGTAGTTTGTTTTTGTGTCGAATCGCTCGGGTGAAACATAGACTTCCGGAATCTGGGCGAGCAGTTTCTTGTTGGCCGGATCGTACCAGGGCTTGCCCAGATCGAATTGCTCGTACAGCGATTGATAACCCAAGTAGGGCAATATCGCGACGCGCCAGCTAAGTACGGCGTTGCCGGCTCGGTCGTAAATAGCCTGTTGGGGCCACAGCCCGTGTTGATCGCGGTAAGCCCGCACCCCAGCCGCGACCTTCTCGATGTTAGCCGCCGATCGCTCAGCCCGCTGGACCGCATTGAGCGGAGTCGCCGGTAGTGTCGGGCCGGTGTTCGTGGTCGTTGCCGGTGCCCGAACAGCCGGTGTCGCTTCCGCCGAGCTGGACTTACTGTTGACTGTTGTCGGTGATGGTGTCGATGTCGCAGGAGTGGGCGACGAGGGTGTTGGTGTAACTGTACCCGGCCTGGGCGGCAATGGGGCGTTCGGCGCGGTTGTTTCGTCGTCCTCGGGATCGGGCGCACGGCTCATTGCCATTTGCTTCATGTCATCTTGGCTGATTCCACCGCAACCAACACTCAGCATCATCAACGCTGCGACGAGCCAATGAGTGCAGGTCGCACTGCTGGTTTCTGGTTTGATATCGATGCTTTGCATTTGTTACTTTCCTAAGCGTAGGAACCGGACGAGTCCCATTGTCTCTACTGCCCCGCCGCACAACAAAACGCGGTCGACGACCATTTGTGTTTCGTTCGTACATTGCTGAAGCGTCCGGCCGAGCGCTTCGACGAATGTGGTGAATTGAGGCACGAGCGCTTCGTCGACGCGGTGCATCCACTGGGCTTTCTCGGGCTTCTTGCGTAGTTGCTCGGCCGTCGCCCGGTCGGTGCCCAGATGTTGAGCGATGGCCCCATCGAAATCGTCCGCACCGCGATAAAACGAACGAAACCACTTTCGCTCAGGCGAGACAACGCAAACGCCAGTGCTGGCGGCACCAATGCCGACAATTGCGATCGTTTTGTCGCTTGCCAGCTCTTCGGGCATCGCGTTGATGAGCGCGCAAAGACTGCTCGTCAACGTGACGCTGCCCCAGCGAAGGTCTTCGAACAACTTATGCCAAGTTTGCACGTGTTCGACTTGTGCTGCGACGAGCGAGACCCATCGCTGTTTGTCGTCGTCGGTACCCAAAATGCTGGCATCGACATCGGCGACGACTTCTTCGGGCTTAAGCGGAATGCGGGCTTGTATCTCGAATTTCACCGCTTCGGCAAACTTGGCCGGCGACGGATAGGGCATCGCGAAAAAACGCGACAGCGTTTGAATGCCCGGCAAATTGGTCACGACGCTACTGGTCGAGAGATCGAATTCGGCAAACATCTTGTTAATGGCTTCGACCGCGGCAGGGTCAATCTTGCCGCGCTCTTCCTTGGTTTGCGTCGATGATCGTGTGACGGGGGCCATCAACACGTGACGAATCTCGGCCGGTGTGTCGGGCGACGACGTTCGCGACACACAGACTGCCTTGATGGAATGCGATCCGACATCGAGACCCCAACTTTCGTCACCAAGTTTCTTGGGCGACTTGAGAGTCAACCGTTCGCGCCAACCGGCCTTCGTGGGTGGCTGTAGGGCAATACTGAGCTTGCTGCGACCGGCGGCTTGTAACGCGAGTCCGTAGGCGGTGATGAACTGTTGAGGGAGCCAGTTCTTCTTGTGTGCCAGTTCCGCTAGCCCCGGCGGAACCGACATGATATCGACGTGCTTCGCGATAAAGCACGACTCGGGAATCCTACTCCAGCTAACCGGTTGTCCGTTGGGGGATTGCAGCGACTTCTTCCACTTTGCCTGTAACTGGGCAAAGAGTTTGGTGAGCCCTTCGTCTTCGGGTTGCAGTTTCGCGAGTCGCGTCGCGACGGCAACCGAAACGGCATTGGCGTAGGGCGAACGAGCCAATTGCTCGGCTAAGAAAACGCGTTCTCGCAATGAGGCATAGCGAGCGTCGGCTTGATTCGTTTTTGTCGATTCGGGCACTTTGGCTAGCGCTACCGCAGCGCGCGCGTAGTCGTTTTTTGCGAGAGCTTGTTCACAGAGCGTCAGCAATTGACCGGCGGTTACTGCTTCGCTTTGTGCTTTGCGTTGTCGTAGTTGTGCGAGCAGCTGCTGAAGTTTTTCATCGAGTGGACCGAGCTGACTCAACCGCTCGGCTCGCTCTAGCATGCCTTCGTACTGCTTGTCTGCAAGACCTTGTTGTATCTCTTTGCGAAGCCGCTTGGCCGTGGCGACTTTCGTTGTAAGATCGTCGAACAATTCTCGCATTTCCGATGAGCGAAGGGCGACTGGCACTGTCGCAACGACTTCGAGGGCTGTCGGATAGCGTCGTTCGGCGACGAGTGCTTTCGCCTGCGCCGCTGCTTCGCTCATTTTGGTAATCGCCAAGTCACGCTGTTCTGCTATGAATTCAAGCAGCTTCGGCACTTCGGCGCGATAGGTGGCGAAATTCGAATGATCGCTTAGCTTCAGCGAATTGAGCCGAGCCATTGCTTCAAGATAACGTCCGTCACTGATGTCTCGTTCGGCTTGGGCTATAGCGCTGACAACGTGTTGTTTTGCTTCGACAAGTCGCGTTGCGAGTTCATCGCCGCAACCGCCACAGAACTTCTCGACCACGCTGTTGGCCTGTTCGCACGCAAGACACGGTTCCCACAATCGTACGCCACACGAACCACAAAACCGGCTCGACAGCGGAGACTGCGTACCACAACCGACACAAGCGATGGTCGCAGCAAATTCGCCGCTACGCGTACCGACCACACCGCCAGCCGACAAACGCATGTTCTTGGCTTCGGTCTGGGTTGTCTCGCTCATGATAATAGTTCGCGGAAGTCGGCGCGACGGAGAATCACCGTCGCTGAATTCGGTGTTACGGGCAATCATCGTTGTGGAGCGAATTCAATCGCTAAATGGGCCGAGCCAACGTCGGCCGGCTCAAACTGTAGGTTCAACTTTGCCGCGCTCGGACCCGAATAAGGTCGTGTCACACGGTGGGCTGGAATGGTGACTCGCAAGTTGTAGAGGCTGGTCTCCCCCTTGCGATAGCGAATCGTTTCGAGCTCGACATCAAGAAAATCAGGATCGACGTCGAAGTCGGTAAGCTGGAGTTCGCTGGCTGACTTGCGCTGCTTGAGCATGATGGTGCGGACTGTCGTCTCAGCGGGGTCAATCGCACCGATGTGTAGTACTCCGTTTTCGTCGAGCCCGTCGTCGTAAAAGGCGAGATGTCCGACGACAGTCGCCTCGATACCAATCACGGCATCGCGAGGTTTTTCGTTCGGGTCGGCGGGGGTCATGCGAAGCTTAAGCTGGTGCTGCACGTGCCCCTTTTCGGTCAGCGGCGGCAACTTGACCGACAAGTCCCAACCAGAGAGGGGCAGGTGGTCGGCCTCGGTTATGAGTTCATCGACACCAAGCGACGTCGCTTCGCACTCGACACCATCGAGGGTGCAGCCGGTGACTTCCACTGCAAATTCCTTCCATTGGCCCGAGCTAATACGCAAAAGGCCAGTGACCGATTCGCCCGTTTCAATGGTTGGAAACACCAGCGTGCCGGGACTGATGGCGACGAACGCAGCGACACGACCAATGATCGCCAACTCGACGATGCCGTGATCGGGATCGTTCGTTTTGAGTGTCACCGTTTGGCGAAATGATTCGTCGGAATGCTTTGCCACCCATTGCAATTCGACCTCAGTCGTTTCGCCCGGCGCGATGCCCTCTTTCGCCAACTTGGTGAGCACGCACTTGCAACTCGAACCGATTTTCACGAGCGACAGCGGAGCCGTGCCGGTGTTGCGAATTTTGAACGTGTGCTTGCCCGCTTCGCCCGGTGTAAGGTTGCCGAATTGATGCACCGGTTCGTCAATTTCAATTCGAGGAGTGCCCTCGATCGTTGTCGGCGTGTCGGTGGTGGGTAGATTAATCTCGCTGCTGGTCGAGACGGGGGTGACGATCCGCTCGGTCGGCGCAATGACGGGAGATGAACTCGTCGAGGTCGACGATGGGTCGCAACCAAGACAACACGCGCACAGTGCCGCCACGACTACAGCGACGGGCAGCCTCGCGCGCTTGCTGACTTGATGATTCGATAACTGTGCCAAAGCCCACCTCAAAAGTTGTCGTAAACGAAGCAAACCACCGACACGCGCGGGTGCGTGTCGGTGGTCGCCTCATGCGTTAGAAAAATCGATTCAAGACTAGTTCTCGAACGTGCCCCGCTTGCTGCTGGTACGCAGGAAAACGCCGTTGAAAATTTCGAGCGAAGGAAGCTCGACGGCATCACTGCGGTAACCGATGAACTGATATTCGTCGGTTGCCAGATCCTTCGGCACGGGGAAACCGGGGTTGAGGAACCGGTCACCATCGGTATCGAAGAAGTCCTTCACTGAACCATCGGCGAACAAGACATTACAGACACCACTGTGAACGGCGAACCAGTCACGAGTGTCTTGCAGATAGATGTTGTTGCCGGTCGGACCGGTCGCGACCAGCGCCGATTGGCCCTTGGCGGAATCTTCTGCAGCGGCTTGGGCTTGCAACGAAGCACCCTTCGCGATCAACACTACGCGATTGCTCGAAGTGTCGAAATAAGCGGGGCCGTCATTGAAAGCTTCGGTCAACAGGTCGCCTTCGGCGATGAACTCACGCGATTCATCCGACACCGAGCCAGCGGCACCAGCAGCAGTGATGAATGCGTCGTTCGGGCCGAACGAAAGATTCGCAACCAAGGTCGCTTCATCGATGTCGCCAGGAGCGGCATCGCCAAGCAGTGCAACGTTGGAAGTCACGATCCGCGATGCTTCGAGGTCGGCTTGACGCAAAGGGCCAGCGGCACCGGCGAGGTCTTTTTGGCTACCAGCACTCGAAATCGTCAAGGTCGAAGGATCGGCAGCGGCCGAATCGAACTTGGGACGCGAGCGAACGAAGAACCAACTAGCCGAGTAGTTGGTATTGTAGCCTTCGTTCAAGAAGGCACGAGCCACCAAGGCAGCACGTTCGGGCGAAAGTTCGGCTGTACCTGCGAAAGTGCTGCCCGAACCACCGCTGAGACCTTCGTAGTTGGCAGCGCCACAAACACCATCAGCCAGACGCAGCGGATCGGCCCCCCCCTTGGCGTCGTTTGTGTCTTTGCCAATCAAGTCGTTCAGCTTTTCCGAACCACGTAGCGGATTGCTCGGGCAAAGCATTTCGGAAGGACGACCAAAGCCACCGTTCACGAGGTCGGCGACCCAACCCCAGGAGTCCATACATCCGTCGCGAGCGAAGTCGCTTGCACCGGTGCAAAGACGACCTTGAGGATCGATATCGGCGAACAACAAAATACCCTTACCCATGTCGGCCAGGTTGCTTTGGCAAGCAGCACGACGGGCCGCTTCGCGGGCACGAGTCACAGCGGGCAACAACAAGGCGGCCAGAATGCCGATAATGGCAACAACCACCAACAGTTCGATCAGCGTAAAACCTGCGGGCTTACGCACTTGAAGCTTCGTCATAAAAAAATTCTCCCTGGGTAACGTAGCAATTGGATTGCCTTGGAGAGCCGAATTACCCAAAATGAAGGTTAACGGGTTGCGGGCCTCGCCTGCCTAAGTCGCCTTGCAGAACTGACAAGGGCGAGCGGGGTCTGCGCCTTTCTCGCGTCAACGCGACGCAAGACTAACATTGTGCATTATGTTGGATCCGCCAAATCCCTCACATTGATGGCGGAGCGGTCCTCCTGTTGGTGTTGCCCGTCGACCGACCAAAAAATTTTGCTATTCGATAATTGCAAAGTACGTTGTAAGCCTCGCCACCCCAGTCGACTTAAAGTGGCGTCGCCACGGATTTCAAAACCGCCCTAGTGTCGGTTTGCTGAACATGAGCTTATCGGGTATTTCAATCTCGTCGTCCTTAAACCCGTTGGTGGTCGACGCCGAAAAACCGTTGTTCAAAAACCCATCTTCGTTTGTGTCGGTAAAAGTCTGGACGCTGCCGTCGGCCATCAGCACCTGGCAAATTCCGCCATGGACGGGGGCGAAGCCCCGGTAGTCTTGCAGCATGTTTTTGTTCCAAACGGCCCACCATCCACTCGCCCCCTCGCGTGGTTTGCCGTCGGAAAACGTAGGGACTTCAAGATTCAGTTTGTGAACCGGGCCATTTGTAAAAGAGCCGACCGTCTCAACGCCAGCGGCATACCCTCCCACGTTGGCTGAAAGCACGCCCGCAATGCCACCATCGCCGACCAATGGCACCAAATTGGAAGGAACTTTCGAAGCATCGACGAACTGCAATCGCAGCGGACCGGTAACGCAGTTACGCGATTGCAGCGTGCCGAGACAATTTGGATCGCTTTTCTTGAGGTTGCCCGATGCGTCGAGTCGCGGACCGCCACGCACCATCAGCCAACTCGCTGTGTAGTTGGTGTTGAAAAACTTGTCGATCACTTCAGCTTGTATTAACGACTGCCGCTGTGCGCTGGCGGGTGCGAGGGGGGTCTCAATAATTTGCCGACACGGATTGGTAGCGATCATGCCGTCGGGTTGGGTGTAGCTCTTGCTCCCTTTAGGGTCGACACAACTGCTAAAAGACGAAGCGTCGAGCGCGAGCAGTTGATTGATCGTTTCGCTGACTTGTGCGGGATTCGATGGACAGAGCATCTGCCCTACCGGATTGCCTTCTTTCACGAGGTCAGCGACCCAGCCGACATCGGTGACGGAACCGTCATATTTCCAGTTGAACGCGCCGCTGCAAAACGCACCCTTCATGGTCTGGGTATTGGCGTGCAGGGCGATGCCAAATTGGCGAAGGTTGTTGCCGCAGGTCGTGCGGCGACTGGCTGAACGTGCAGCATTGACAGCTGGAAGCAGTAGCGCTACGAGAATGCCAATGATCGAAATCGTGACCAGCAATTCGACGAGCGTCATGCCACGAAGCGGTCGGCTAACACGACGTGGCATCGGCCGCGACGAGTCGACGAAATCTACACTGTTCTTTAGGAATTTCATGTGTCTTGCGATACTCAATGTCGTGTGGGTGAAGCTATTTCAAACGCAGCCGATAGTGAAGCTAACCAAATAAGTTGCCCGCGATTAGCTAGCACTGACTCCCCAACCGTCCCAATTGTTTCGTTAAAACTTATCACTATGACCGCAAACGATACTTCGACAGCGAGGGACGCCATTGCACAAAATTTGCCTGACGACTCCGCTACCGATGCCGAGCGACTCAGAAACCACGGTTGCCGCTTAGTCATACCAGTCCCCCGCCGCGTGACGTGAGAATAGCCGCATGCGACGGGATTTTGATGAAGGTAATGTTAATGAACAGAGAATATTGAGTTAAGATTCGATTAAGGCAGTCTGGTGTTGGTGTCCGTCCTGTACAAAAAGATTCTTAAACGAAGCAAACGAGCCGAGAAGCACGAAATAGAAACCCGCCGAGACCCCAATTGCGAAAAGAAAACCCCGCAATCACCACCAATGGGTGATTGACATCCACGGAAAGTGCCTCTCTTACAGGCCTATTTACGATCGGACAGGCTTCCTCGAATTTAACTCGCTGATAATCGCTTCCGTGTACTGTTCGCCGCTTCTTCCGCGCATT
>JBGSWC010000047.1:0-4913 GCA_041752635.1 Pirellulales bacterium
CTCTTGGCGAGTGTGATGACGTCGGGCGTGACGCCAAAGTGCTGGTAAGCGAACCACTCGCCGGTACGCCCGCAGCCGGCCTGCACTTCGTCGAACACGAGCACGAGGTTATGTTCGTCGGCGATTTCTCGCAGCCCTTCAAGAAATCCTGGCGGGGGCAACCGGATGCCCCCTTCGCCTTGAATCGGTTCGACCATGATGCCGGCCGTTTCGTCGCCGACGAGTTCACGGACGGCGTCGAGGTCGCCGAACGGGGCGTACTGAAAACCGGCGACCAGCGGGCCAAGGCCTTCGTGATATTTGGGCTGAGCGGTGGCGGTCACGGCGCCGAGCGTACGGCCATGAAAACCGCCGGTGAAGGTGATGATTTTATAGCGTTCTGGGGGGGTATGGAGCCGCACGAGTTTAATGGCGGCTTCGTTCGCCTCGGCACCCGAGTTACAGAAAAAAGCTTGGCCGCCGAAGCTTCGCTCGCAAAGCAACTTGGCCCATTGGCCTTGTTCCTCGGTGTGCCAGGTGTTGGGGACATGAATCAGTTTGGCGACTTGATCTTGCACTGCCTCGACAACCGACGGCGGACAGTGCCCCAGCAAGTTGCAGCCCCAACCGGGAAAGAAGTCGAGGTACTCGCGGCCCTGGTCGTCCCACACCCGCGAGCCTTCGCCCCGTACGAGCGACACCGGGTAGCGGGTGTAATTGGGAATCACGTGCTGGGCGAAAAGTTCGGCCGTGGCGGGCGACATCGATTCGGCCGGCTTCGATTGGGCAAGAGTAGTCATAGCGATCTAATTATTTAGCCCCCGGTCAATGACTGGGGGGATGCGTGAGTGGGTGAGTGGGTGAGTCCGGATATGTTTTATGACGAGAGGTACGACCGTTTCGTTATGCAGCAGGTTCAGCAACGATCTCGGTTCCGACCCCACGGTTGGTATAAATCTCAAGGAGCAACGAATGACGCAATCGGCCGTCGATGATGTGAATCTTACCGACTCCTTTGCTAAGCGTCTCGATGCAGGCTTCGACTTTCGGAATCATGCCCGACTCGACCGCACCACTGGCGATCAACTCACGTGCTTCACTCGTCGAGAGACTGTGGATGAGGGTCGCTGGGTCGTTCTTGTCTCGGCGAACTCCGTTGACGTCGCTCAGGAAGATCAGCTTGTCGGCCCCCACGGCCTGGGCCACGGCCATCGCAGCCGTGTCGGCATTGACGTTGAGTCGGCCCCCCGTGTCGGTTTCGCACATCGACGGAATGACCGGCACCTGGCCAGCGTAACAGAGGTTTTCGATGGTGTCGCGGTCGACGCGAGTGACGGTGCCGACGTGCCCCAAGTCGATGACTTGGCCCGCTTCGCCCGGCAGCGTGAGTCGCTCGCCGAACAGCACGTTGTTGTTCGTCTCGCCCGTGAAGTTGAGCGGCATCGCGCGACCACCGAATTCTTCGATGCGGGCCGCGATCGATTCGTTGAGTTCCCCCGCCAGCACGCGTTCGACGATCGCCAATGTGGCGTCATCGGTATAGCGGCGACCTTGAATGAAGCGAGCTTCGAGATTCGCGGCGGCCATCGCCGTCGAAATTGCATCGCCCCCTCCATGCACGACGATCGGCCTCATGCCGACCGTTTCCATGAAGACGATGTCGATGAGCAGATGCCGCAGCGCATCGCCGTCTTCGAGAATGCTTCCGCCCAGCTTGATAACGGTCACGCTATCACGAAACCGCCGAATCCAGCCCAAGGCCTCGATCAGCACATCGGCCTTTTGAATCGCATCTTCCAACGAAATCCTCCCCACAAAGTCGCAAAAACCGAATCCCCGATTATCGGGTGCGAGGCAAGTGGCGTCCAGGTAGGATGGATTTTCGCCGCCAAGGTCCTCGGTCGCAAAGAAGCGTAGAGAAAGACGATGGCAACCGATGACTTTTGCCGGCTTTGCCTCGAAAAACGCGAGCGAAGCGACTAACTCAATGGATCATCCAAGGCTTCGATGCCCAATTCTTCAAGCGAGCGGGCTAGCAGGTTCGAAGCGTCGCTGGTTGGTTGCGAGGGACGCTGGCCCGATTCGGCAATCGCCACAACCACGCGATTGGCACGAACCTCGACTACCTTTACATACTGGCCCGGGTCGATCGCCTGTCCGCGCGTCACGGCATCGATTACCAGCCCTTCAATCTCGATCGAGCCGCTGGGGAGCATCTTGCTGCGGGCCACACCCACTTTGCCGAGCAGCGCCCGGCGGGGGTCTTCGACGAGCACGTCTTCTTCGCGGGGCGCTTCGCCAATTAACACTTTTCCGATGGGCGTTGAAGGTAAGTAGTTGAGCGCAACGATCACCACCGTCGGCACCAGAATGAGCAGCGAGAGCAACGCTGTTACGCCGCCAGGAATGCCGTGGTAGCGAAACGAAGTGTACACGCCGGCGATCAGCAGCGCGCCACTCAGGACGCCAAGTGCGCCGCCGGTGGGCAACAGCACCTCAAGCACCAAACACGCAAGCCCCGCGAGCAGCAGCAAGACTGTGACTGTTGTTGGATCGAGATAGCCCATGACGTGAATAAGCGAATGGTTTGTAGTATCGTCATTCCCGGGAAGGCGAGAATCCAGACGCAGCGGCTTCCTTTTAATTCCCGCCTTCCCGGGAACGACTTAACTAACTCCGTTAAACCTGTTTTACGGTCACACGATTTCCACGCACGGCGATAATCTCGACGGTGGCACCGCGGTCGATCGGTTCGCCACCGGTGACGACATCGATCAGATCGCCGTCTATGCTTATCTTACCACCTGGCATGAGCGGCGTCGCGGCAATTCCGCGCTCGCCCACCAAATGGCCATAGACCGCCATGCTCTCGCGGCTGTTGATTTCGGCCGCTTCGCCGGCGTCGGGGGGGGCCAGCATCATGCCGTTCAGCACGGGAATGTGTGGCAAAAACCGCCGCATGAGCATCGTCGTGACGACGATTCCCACTGCCGTCGAGAGCAGCACGATGAGCGATTGTTCGAGGTTGGCCCAGTCGCGTTCGTTGCTGGGAATCAGCGTCCGTTGGCCAGCCAGGATAATGGCAGAGACAATCATCAGCCCCCCGCCCACACCAAAAATGCCAACGCCCGGCAGCACAAAAAACTCGATGAGTACCGCTACGACGCCACCGATGAACAACAGCACTTCGAGCCATTCAACTGTGTCACCGGCGACCTTGCCCCAAAAGAACAGCAAGATGGCCAGCGCCGCGATAAAGCCACCAATGCCCATGCCGGGAGTGTTGAGCTCGAAGTAGATGCCAACAAAGGCCAACACCAGCAACAACACCTGCATGGCAGGTGAACTGAGAGCATCGGCAATCTGTAGCGACCAAGTCGTACGGACTTCGCGGGGTGATTCGAGCAAGCCATAGAGCTGTAGCAAGTCGTCGTAGTTCGACACCACGTGTGTCGCGACACCAAGATCGAGAGCCTCGTCGCCCGTTAGCGTGAGCACGTCGCCTGGGCGAGTAATCGCCTCGCCTTGCTGCCAGTCGTCGGCGTTAGCTTCATCGTTGAGCGCGACGGCTTCCGATTCGTTCAGCAAACGAGTCGCGCCCGTCTTGCGATTGGTGTAACGGAACAACTCGGCATCAGCGTCGGCGAAAGCCACCAGTAAGCCCCCATCGCGGCGGGTTTCGTTCGCCAGCGAATCGCGGAGAGTTTGCTCGAGCATTTCAAGTCGCGGCCCATCGAGCGGTGGGTCGCCTTCGATCAAACCGCCCAGTTGCGCCGTGGGGTGCATCACTAATTGCTCGCCTGCCAGCGCCGCGAGCGCGGCACTGCCGCTGGCCCGTGTCGGCACATAAGTCACAACGCGGGTGTTCTCGCCTTGGTTGCGCAGCGTGGCAACGAGGCTGGCGAGTTGTTGCGCGTCGCTCCAGTCGCCACCGCTGCTATTGATGCGGAGCAGCACGAAATTGGCGCGGCCCGAGTTGACTTCGTTGCCGACGAGCCGCCGCACATAACTGACAGTCTTCTGTGTGATGGGGCCATCGATGTCGAACACAATCGGTCGCCAGTCGGCGATCAAGGTGCCTGCTTCTTGCAACTGCTCGGGCGCCAGTCGCAGGAAGCGGGCCAACTCGGCACGATCGTCGACTTGGTACTTGGCGACCGCCATCGCTCGCGCTTCGCGCCCCGATAGCGTGCCTAGCGCGCCGGCCGCAAATAGCACTTCTTGCTTGACGATGGCGACGCGCTCTTCGAGTTCGGGAAGCTCATCGGCGGTGACATACTCCTTGCCTTGTTCTGTGGTCACCTCAATCACTTCGAGCGACGGATCGAGCATGCCCAGCGCTACCGCCTTCGGTGCTGTGAGCCGCGCGGCTGCGATTTGTTTGTAGCCGGCCATCACAGTGGGATCGATCGGGCGATTGGCAGGCTCATCGAGCCCCGCCAGCCCCATCTCGGCCGAAGACGAGATGGCAATTTCCTCACAAGCCAGCGCGACCAACACCGCGTGGCCCTTGATCGTCTCGGGAATGAACGCCACGGTCTTCACGGCGGCCATTTCGTCGCTCGTGAGGAAACGAGCGAGCGACAACGCACGTTCGAAGTCGCTGCCGAGTCCTTCGGTCTCGCGGTTTGGCGCGAACTCAATCACCAGCACCGGACGTTGGGCTATGTCTTTGGGCCCATTGTCTTCGGTGGGTTCGAGCAGCCGTGCCTTAGCGCGAAGTGCGACGCCACGAAACGCCGCGTCGGCGTTGCCCGTCAGGGGGAGTCGCAGACGCACCAGAGCCGCCCTTCGCGCCAGGGGTTGGCCGGCGACTGGTTCGACGGGATCGTTTTGGCCGACCACGGGGAGTGTCCAGCTCGCGACACAGACGCCGACGAATGCCATCAGCAAAAGATATCGCGGGCTGCGAGTACGGTCGTTTTCAGCTTCAA
>JBGSWC010000048.1:0-2555 GCA_041752635.1 Pirellulales bacterium
TATCTTCAAACTCGCCTTGGGATAACGCATCGAAACCGGTCCATCGTGTCCGAGTGCGAATTGCAACATGGGAGCGACATCCTGTTCGTCGCCGGGTGCCATGACAACCATGTTGGGAAACATCCGCAGGTAACCGATGTCGAAGACACCGTGGTGGGTCGGTCCGTCTGGCCCCGAGAGCCCGCCCCGATCGAGCATGAACGTGACTGGCAGGTCTTGCAGAGCCACTTCTTGAAAAATGTGGTCGAACGCCCGTTGTAAGAACGTGCTGTAGATATCGACGATTGGCCTCATGCCGACCTTCGCTTGACCGGCGGCGAACGCAACGGCGTGGGCTTCGCAGATGCCGACGTCGAAAAACTGCCGAGGATAGTCGTCGCGGATTTTTTCGAGTTTGTTGCCTTGGCACATGGCGGCCGTGATGACCGTTGTTCGCGAATTCTCGCCCAGCTTACGATGGATCGCCTCGCTGGCGACGTGCGTATAGGTCCGTGAACCGCTCTTCCGCATGGCGACAATTTCGTGTTCACGTCGCTCGAATTGGGGCGGAGCATGAAACAGCACTGGGTCGTCGGCCGCGGGCTGAAAGCCGTGGCCTTTTTCGGTGACGACGTGCAGCATCACCGGCCCGTCCATCGCTTTGGCCATGCGCAAGTACTTGCTAACCAGCGCGATGTTGTGGCCGTCGATGGGACCAAAGTAGCGAAGGCCCAAGTCCTCGAACAACATGCCTCCGTGCAGTCCGGCCTTAGCCGCTTCCTTGATTTGCGCCAAGAACCGTTCGGCCGGGTCGCCGAGTAAGGGAACGCGGTGCAGCACCCGGGCGACTTCTTCTTTAAGTCCGGTATACATGCCACTCATGCGGAGTCGGTCGAGGTAGTCGGCGACTCCACCGACACGTGGGCAGATCGACATTTTGTTGTCGTTCAGAATCAACAACATCCGCTTGCCGTCGCGTTTGATGTTGTTGAGCGATTCGTAGACGACCCCCGACGGAAACGCGCCGTCGCCAATCACGGCGACCGACCAACGATTTTCGTGTTCGCGTAGCAGTTTGTCACCGCTGGCAAGCCCCAGCGCTGTCGACACGCTCGACCCCGCGTGACCGGTGACGAACAGGTCGTAGTCGCTTTCGCTGGGGTTTGGATAGCCCATCAACCCCCCCTTGGAGCGAATGGTGGGAAACTCGTTGTAGCGACCGGTGAGCAACTTGTGCGGATAAATCTGGTGTCCCGTGTCCCAAATCAAGCGGTCGTACAGAAAATCGAACGTACGATGGAGCGCGATGCAAAGTTCGACGACACCCAAGTTCGATGCAAAGTGAGCGCTCCGGGCGGCGACGAGGTTACACAGCGTCTCGCGAATTTCGATCGCGAGACGCTCGAGTTGCGGAATCGACAGTTTATCGAGGTCGCGCGGCGAATTGATCGTCGGCAATAGGGGCTCGGGCGTTTTCATCTAGCGATCTCTTTCGAGCAGAGAAGCAACTAAGTAGTCGAGTGGAAGTGCGTTGGGGCCATAGTGTTCGATCGCCCGGCGGGCCTTGGCGACAGCGTGGGCCGCGTGACCACGAGCTTCGTCGATACCGAGCAGTCCAGGATAAGTAAGCTTGTTCATGTGGGAATCTTTGCCGACTCGTTTGCCGACGGCCTGTTCGTCTCCGGCGACATCGAGCAGGTCGTCGGTGATTTGGAAAGCGAGACCATAATTGTCACCATAATCACGAATGCGGTCGAGATCATCCTGATTGCCACCACCCACCAGCACGCCCAGCTCGAGCGAGACGAGAAACATGGCCCCCGTCTTGCGGCGGTGGATGGCCTGAAGCTGGGCGAGAGAATTGACGCCATCGGCTCCGATGAGGTCGTCCATTTGTCCGCCGACGAGGTTCTCGGCACCAGCCGCGTGCGCCAGTCTTTGCATACACAACGCCGCGATGGGGGGGGGCTCGATCTTCGCGATTAATTCAAACGCCCGCGCCTGCAAGGCATCGCCGACGAGAATGGCGGTCGCCTCGTCGAACTGTTTGTGGCATGTAGGCTGGCCACGTCGCAGGTCGTCGTCGTCCATCGCGGGCAAATCGTCGTGAACGAGCGAGTAGGCGTGGATCATCTCGACAGCACAACTAGGCAATAGCGCGTTATCGACCGACCCACCGACGAGCTCGCTGGCGAGCATGGTCATTGTCGGCCGCAATCGTTTGCCGGGGGCGAGCAGGCTGTATCGCATCGCGTCGGCGAGCCGATCAGGGCACCAATCACCAAAATCGAGACTTTTGGTTAAGGCTTGGTCAATCACCGCCCGCATTGCAGTGAGCTTGGCTTTGACGAAATCTGTCGCGGCCTCATCATGTGTTAATAAATCAGGCATGAATTCAATATTTGCCAAATCAACTGGTACTTAAACTCAACAGCATTACCGGCCACAACTTAACGCCGGTGCCACGTTCAACCACTGATTCTAACCCATTGGGGGGGAACGACTAGCGACCGGCCGAGGTGCTCGGCTAAAAGTGCGATCCGCTCTCGCCGTCGCGTGTTCGGCGTCGCGACCGC
>JBGSWC010000049.1:0-5829 GCA_041752635.1 Pirellulales bacterium
CTGGCACTGCCTCTGCCCAATGAAAACAAAACAAGGCAACCTCTACGACTACCCCAAATACTACGACCTCGTTTTCGGCAGTGACTGGCGGGCCGAGTTCGATTTTCTTCGGGAATGTTTTGAGCGATATGCCAAGGGCAAAGTCCATCGTCTGTTCGAGCCGGGGTGCGGCACCGGGCGGCTGATGTTTCGTTTGGCGAAGGCTGGCTACGAAGTCGCTGGCAACGATCTCAGCACCGGGGCGGTCGATTACTGCAATGCCCGACTGCGCAAACATGGCTTCGCTCCGACGGCCGAGGTTGGCGATATGAGCAACTTTCGCGTCAAGAAAAAATGCGACGCCGCGTTTAACATGATCAACACGTTTCGTCACCTGCCCGACGAAGCCGCTGCGAAATCGCATTTGGAATGCGTCGCCCAGGCACTGCGCGTCGGTGGAATCTATCTGCTCGGGCTCCATCTCACGCCCGCGCGGGGCAAGCCGCACTCCGAAGAAGAGAGCTGGGCCGCCCGGCGGGGGAACCTCAGCGTGCTGTCGCGGCTCTGGTCGATGAAACTCGATCGCAAGAACCGAAATGAGCGGGTCGGCATGAGTTTTGACGTTTATACACCCACTGAATCGTTTCGACTGTCGAATTGTGTCGACTTCCGCACCTACACGGCTCCGCAAATGGCCGATCTAATCAAGGGTGTGCCCACGCTGTCGGTCGTTGGCGTGCATGATTTTGCCTACGAGATCGACAAGCCCGTCACAATCACTACCAGCACCGAGGATGTGGTGTACGTCTTGCGCAAGGAATCGGCTCGCTGATGGTCGTGTAAATTTGTCGCTTCAATTCGCCACCATGCTCACCATCGTCAAAAAAATAGCGAACGATCGAGGCCCGCAGGTGCAGCGCGAGGTTCCGCTGGCCGATTATATCGACTGGCTCGCCCGCATCGCCGGCGGAACGCAGCAAATTGCCGAGGGCCGACGGCAGTACGAATTCGCCCCGGTCGATCCGACGAGCCACACAACCGAGCTGCTCAACATCGATGACACGGCGATGCCGGCGGCGCTCGTTTGGCTCGCCCGGCGGATTGGGTCGATCGATGCACCTTTGGTCGCGCGTCCGCTCAATCGCCCGCTGGCGCTGCATGAAATTACGCCTCAATTGTTCGATGCCTACACAATTGAGGGAGGCCAGATGCACGTCGCTGGCTGCCGGATTTCGGATCGCATGTTTGCGATTTGCTCGTTTGTGGGCAACTCGCCGGACGCTCAGGTCCGACAAACGGTCGTCGATAGCGAGGGTCGCCCCGTTGAGAGTGAGCTTGTTGAGCGTCTTGGTTTGCTCGAAAGTGGTCCCTGTGGAATTCATCCCCCGCGGATGACACAGCATGATGCAATCGACACCGTCGACCACGCGCGGCACGCCGCTCGCCAATTGCGTGAGCTTGGTGACCTTCATAGCGTGGTGATTGTCCTCTCGCGTTGGGCCACGGGCGCGGTTGAGTTCGAAGTCGCCGACACCACCACGCGGGTCGAGTTTGCCGACTGGGCCGCTCAGTTGACGCCGCCACCGATCGTCGGTCCCCAGACGGGCATGCCGTCCTACCATCTGGCGACCACCCACGACGGCCGCCTTGCCGCCATCGAACAGCTTGCCAACAGCGACGAAACAGGCCATCGCCTGCTCAAAAGCGAGCTCACCAATTGCGCCAGCACAGGCAAACTCGTCGAACGCAAGCTGTGCATCGAGTGTCCGGTCACTGGTGAGCTGTCCCTTAAGTCGGCATTTGCCAAATGTGAAACGTGTCAGCAAACCGTCAGCCGCGCGACGCTCGTCACCGGCGAGTGTGGCTGCTGCCGAGGCCGTTCGGCGGCGAGCAAAGCGGAGTCGCCGCTCTCTGATTTGCTGCAAAAATTCCCGTTGCTCGCCAACCATCGCCGATTCAAGCTGGGCCAAAGCCGCGATGTGTATGTGCTCGAAGCGATCGGCATGTGGCAAAGGCTGTTGGTAGTCGTCGACCGAACCTCACTCGACCCATTGCACATCGCCACCGGTACTCCGTTCACACGGCAGTGGAACGGTCGTGGGAAGAGCGAGTGGGCGAAGCTGCTGGGTAACGTGTAGCTGTTTAGCAGTCAGTTTGCTTGCCAACCGGCATGTCCGCGCAAAGGCTGCGAATATTCCGTATCGGCGGCATTCTGCGACTGACTTTGTTCGACAAATCAGCGTGAAATGGCAACAAGATGTGGCCGCCACGGGGCGTTGTCTGAATCCTTCACCGTCTTGCAAGCAGTCGCTGGGGGTGGTGTGGTGTGGTCGAAGCCTAGGCAGTTGAGCCACGTTAACGCGATCCCCCCTCACAATTGAAAAACCCACCCCACCCCGTTAAATTAGAACGAGTCGCGGCACCCCTTCGGGTGCGTTCTTTTCGGCTCGGTAAGGTCGCGCCCCGGTTGCGCGCGGCCGCTGCTTTGGTAGGTACATCGGCGAATGGCGAAATTCAGCGATCAGCTAAGGGCGTTTTGTGGGTTGGCTATTCAGTTGGCTGATTTGCATCACGTCGATAGTCTGCTTTTGCTGCTCGAACGGCCGACCGATTGGGCGACTCTACACGAGACACTCAAGGCCTATAACGTAGTGATCGCTGGTGATGTCGATGCCGGGCTAGTGGCGGCGGCAGAGGAACATTTCGACACGATTGAACTCGACATGCCCGAGTCGCCCGTTTACGAGCGGCTCACTCAGGCGCTGCTTGAGGCGGTTGCCGACGAGCATTTCAAAGCCGATGCGACGGTGGTGGCCGCCTACTGTGGTTTCGAGTCGACGACCGTCGACACGGTGAGCCTGATTCGTCTCGACGATCACTTAGGCCGACTCACGGTTCGCGACTTCCGCCAGTACGCGGGCAAGGTGCCGGTCGAGACGCTTAAGCTGGTGGTTGATCTCGCCATCGAGATCGGTCGTGAGGGACGCGAGGGGAAGAGCGTCGGCACGCTGTTCGTGGTGGGCGATCATCGTAAGACGCTCACCTATTGTCGGCCGATGGGATTCGACCCGGTGAGGGGTTACAAAACTTCGGAGCGAAGGTTGGCCGACGCCAAGGTACGCGAAGGGGTGAAGGAAATCGCCCAGATGGATGGAGCGTTTATTGTCTCGGCCGATGGGGTGGTGGTCGCGGCGGCACAGCATATATCGGCCCCGCCGAGCGACGACATCTCGCTCCCCAAGGGACTCGGCGCTCGGCACTGGGCGGCGGCCGAGGTCACCAAAGGCAGCGCGGCAGTCGCCGTGTCGGTCAGTTCGTCGGGTGGAACTGTGCGAGTCATTCACGACGGCGACGTGGTGCTTAGGATCGAACCATTCCGCCGGGCGATGAAATGGCGCGACTTCGATAACGAGCCCGCGGCGAAAACACCCAGTGATGGCGGCGATGTAAAACCACCAATAAAAGAGTAGGAACCGCCGACAAGTCGCTATCGTTTTCAACCACGGAGTCACGGAGGACACTGAGGCAAGAAAATTGCAGAGCGAGCGGCGCAGCGAATTATCCTTTCACTTTGTTTCTCATTGCCCTCAGTGCCTCGCGTGGTTAAACAGAATACTCGCACAGGCTAGGAGCCTGTGCTACGCAATTGCAAATGGAGTCGCGGTTGTGGCACTTCAACAGAATCTCTTCGACACCGAACCCGCGCCTTGGGAAGTCGATGCGCAGCAAACCGTGTTGACGGCAACTGTTTATTTGCCGACGGTGCCGGGCGGGCCATTCGATTACAGTGTGCCGAGCGAGCTGTCGGACACGCGCAAGCCCGACGTACTCGCCGAAGCGGGGCGGCGGGTGCTTGTTCCTTTGGGTCGAGGCAACCGGCGGGTGATGGCCTATTGCGTCGCCGTCGAGTCGAAGCCGACGAGCCGCAAACTGAAACCAATTGCCGGGGTTATCGACAAAGCTCCACTCTTGTCGGCAGCCATGCTGAGGCTCACGAAGTGGATGGCCGACTACTATTTGTGTCCCTGGGGAGCAGTCCTCGAAGCGGTTTTGCCGAGTGGTGTGCGCGGCAATGCCGGCACGCGAGAAGTGAAACTGTTTGGCGTGGCAACGAAAGTCATCGCGCGGCTCACGACGCTCGAAGTCACCGACAAACAGCGCAAGGTGCTCGAGGTACTCGCCAGTAGCAATAAACCGCTGCTCGCGCGGCAACTGCTCGAGCGCGCCGATTGTGGTATCGCGGTGGTCAACACGCTCTATGACAAAGGACTCGTCGAAGTCAAGCAAGAACGCCTCGACACCGACCCGCTCACCACCGAGCCGGTCGCCCGGCGAGGGCCTCACAAGTTGATGGACGATCAAACGAGGGCGCTGCGCGCGATCACCACGGCGCTCGATAGTCGCGAACAACGTACGCTGCTGTTGCATGGCGTGACCGGCAGTGGCAAGACCGAGGTCTACATTCAGGCGATCGAAAAGGTCGTCGGCTTCGGTCGCCAGGCGATTGTGCTCGTGCCAGAGATCAGCCTCACGCCGCAAACGGTCGCGCGGTTTCGCGAACGATTCGATGGTGTCGCTGTGCTGCATAGTCATCAGAGCGACGTCGAACGGCATCGCGAATGGCGTCGCATCGCGGGCGATGGTGTGCAGGTAGTCGTGGGTGCTCGCAGCGCGGTGTTTGCGCCGACTAAGCATCTGGGCCTCATCATTATCGACGAAGAACATGAGTCGACCTTCAAACAAGACACGGCTCCGCGTTACCATGCCCGCGATGTGGCATTGTGGCGAACGCGCGACCTCAAGATTCCGCTGGTGTTGGGCACAGCAACCCCCTCGCTCGAAAGCTGGCACCGCGCCGCGACAGGCGAATACGAGCTGGTTGACATGCCCCGCCGCGTTTCGGGGCGGCCGATGCCGGGTGTCCAGGTGATCGACATGATCGAAGAACGCAACAGCGGGCCGGGGCGATTTTTGTTGAGCCGTCGATTGACGCAATCGATGGAGGGCGCACTTCGCGACAAAGGTCAAATCATCTTGTTGCTCAACCGACGTGGCTACAGCACTCACCTGCAATGCCCGGCGTGCAGTTATGTCGTCGCATGTCCCGAGTGCGACACAGCGCTCACATTTCATCGCGTCGATAACTCGGTGATTTGTCATTGGTGTGATTATCGCGCGGTGCCCCCCGATCATTGCCCCGAGTGCAAAGACAACAACATTCGCTACAGCGGTTCGGGAACCCAGCAACTCGAAGCGGCCGTCCGCGCCAGGTTCCCCCGCGAATCGATTTTGCGGATGGATACTGACACGATGCGAAAGAAGGGGAGCCACGAGATCGCGCTCGATGCGTTTCGACGCGGTGATTACTCGATACTTGTCGGCACACAGATGATCGCGAAAGGACTCGACTTCCCCAGCGTGACATTGGTGGGAGTCATCAATGCCGACGTGGCGCTCCATCGCCCCGACTTCCGCGCCGCCGAGCGGACGTTTCAGCTCGTGACCCAAGTGGCTGGCCGCACCGGTCGTGGCGACGCCGGAGGTCGAGTGATTGTTCAGACGTTGCAGCCCACGCACATTGCCATCGCGGCCTCAAAAGAACACAACTACAAGATGATGGCCGATGCAGAACTGCCCATGCGCGAAGTGGTCGGCTATCCGCCTTATGGTGTGCTTTACCGTTTGGTGGTGCGGAGCGAACTCGAAGACCACGCGGTCGAGTTCGCCAAGCTGTTTTGCAAGACTGTCGAAAAGACTTTCGCAGCAACCGGTGCCCCCCTGAAAATCCGGGGGCCATCGCCCGCTTCGATACCGAAGCTCCGCAGCAAATTCCGCTACCACGCACTGTTG
>JBGSWC010000050.1:0-4870 GCA_041752635.1 Pirellulales bacterium
CCTGCGACCGGGAACGACTCGATCCAGGTCATATTCAGCCGATTACGTTTGAAAACGGCCATTGCGTCGGCCAGCGCACCCGGTTCGTGGGCCAATTCGAGCATGAGAGCCGTTTTGTCGGTGCCAGTTTTTGCGGCGATCGACGTGCCGATGACCGCGAACCGCGTTACGTTGTCGCGTTGGTCTTCGATATTTTTCGCCAGGACGTCGAGCTCATATTCGGCGGCGGCTTGGGCTCCGGCGATCGCCGCGATCGTATTATCACTCGCGGCCCGCCGGGCCGCTTCGGCGGTGCTGGCGTTGGGCTCGACTGCCGCCTGTGGCAGGTGTTTTGCGAGCCAATTGCGGCATTGCGAGAGTGCTTGGGGTTTGCTGAGCACCGTCCGAATCGCGGCTCGTTTGCCTCTCCCCAGCAGACAATGATGAATCCGCAGCGGAAGTTCGCCGCAGATTTGCACCGGTGAATGAGCGAAGCAGTCGAGCGTATCGCTTACACGGCCATCGGTGCTATTCTCGAGCGGCACGATGCCGAATTGTGCCGTTCCCTGTTCGACCTCCTCGAACACGGCCGCGATTGTCGCGACGGGCACTAGGTCGGCGGCCGCGCCGAACTGGGTTATTGCCGCCAAGTGGCTGAATGTGTGTTCGGGACCGAGATACGCCACACGTTGCTGGGTGGACAGCGAGCGACAAGCCGACGCGATTTCGCGAAACACGGCCGTTAGTTTCTCGCTGGGAAGCGGCGTCTCGGCGGTCGCAAGTCTTTTCGCCAGCGTTGCTCCATATGCAGCCGCTTTGGCCTGCTTGTCCTCAGGCTCGGCGAGCACAATCGCCGCCCGTTCCTTGATCAGCTTGAGCAGTGCCGCATCGATTTCGGCTATCCGCTTGTCAGCGGAGGTAGATTCGACCGCCTGTTCAACAGATTTGGGTTTTTTTGCCATCAACGGAATCCGCTCAAACGAGTAATCAATCGCTCAAACATGCAAGCCGAATCGTCCCTTGTAAACTGCCGGCGTCAACAAAATGGCTGTTCCCAACCTGCCAACTTGGCAGCTTTTGTTGCGCAGGCGAGGCAAGGCTCGCTGACTGTCATGGACAAAATGGCATAGGTATCGCAAGTGAACCTTGCCAATGACCTGGTAAAAATCGCCGTAACACCATGCTATAAAACACTTTGCGAGGTATCGGCTAGACAGCGATGGCGTCGGCACAGACTTTGCTGTTGAGTTTTTGTCCGGGGCAATCCCCATTGCCGACGGGTAAAGAAATCAACTTAGCAAATCGGACGGCCAAGCAGGTCGCAACGGTATTTTCGCCTCGCCGGTCGGCGGGACGATACGAATCGGAAGGAAATCTCATGGCAGCGGGCGAAAAGATCATTGGAATCGACCTCGGAACCACCAACTCCGTCGTCGCGGTTATGGAAGGTAAAGAGGCCAAGGTCATTCCCAATGCCGAGGGAAATCGCCTGACGCCAAGTGTTGTCGCGTTCACCGATAAGGGCGAAGTCCTCGTCGGCGAGCCGGCTCGTCGCCAAGCTGTGACCAATCCCAAGAAGACCGTCTATTCGATCAAACGCTTCATGGGCCGTCGTCATAACGAAGTGGCCGGCGAAGAAAAAATGGTCCCCTACGAAGTTGTGGGCGGCAGCGAAGACTACGTAAAGGTCAACATCGCCGGCAAAGAGTACACGCCCCCCGAGGTGTCGGCAAAGGTGCTGATGAAGCTCAAAGAGAGCGCCGAAGCCTACTTGGGCCACAAAGTCAATAAAGCTGTCATCACCGTTCCAGCTTACTTTAACGACGCCCAGCGGCAAGCAACCAAAGACGCCGGCCAAATTGCCGGTCTCGAGGTCGCTCGAATCATCAACGAGCCGACGGCGGCGTCGCTCGCGTACGGACTCGACCGCAAGGTTCAAGAAACCATTTGTGTGTTCGACCTCGGTGGCGGTACGTTCGACGTGTCAATTCTCGAAGTGGCCGACGGTGTGTTTCGCGTGATCAGCACCAACGGCGACACACACCTCGGTGGCGACGACTTCGACGAAATGCTTATTAACCACGTTGCCGATCAGTTCAAAAAGGATCAAGGCATCGACCTCCGCAGCGACCACATGGCGCTGCAGCGACTGCAAGAAGCATGTGAAAAAGCCAAGAAGGAACTTAGCTCTGCGCAAAGCACCGACATCAACCTGCCGTTCATCACGGCCGATGCGTCGGGTCCGAAGCACTTGCAAATGAACCTCACGCGTGCCGAATTCGAGCGGCTTGTCGACCCGCTGGTCGAGCGAGTTCGCGGTCCTGTGCTCAAGGCGCTCGAGGACGCCAAGCTCAAGCCCGACGCCATCGATGAAGTGGTGTTGGTGGGTGGTTCGACGCGTATTCCCAGGGTGCAGGAGCTGGTCAAGAAAATTTTCGGCAAGGATCCGCACAAGGGCGTGAATCCCGACGAAGTCGTCGCCGTGGGTGCCGCAATTCAAGGTGGCGTAATGGCAGGCGAAGTGCAGGACATTCTGCTGCTCGACGTTTCGCCATTGTCGCTGGGCATCGAAACCCTCGGGGGCGTGATGACGAAACTCGTCGAACGCAATACGACGATTCCAGTCGAACGCAAGCAAGTCTTCAGTACGGCCGACGACAATCAAACAGCGGTCACCGTCCGCGTCTTCCAAGGCGAGCGGGAAATGTGTGCCGACAACCGGCTCTTGGATCAGTTTAACCTCGAAGGTATTCCCGCCGCCCCGCGAGGCGTGCCACAGATCGAGGTCAAGTTCGACATCGACGCCAACGGCATTCTTAATGTTTCGGCCAAAGACTTGGGCACCGGCAAGGAAGCGGTCGTAAAGATCGAACAGTCGTCGGGCCTCAGCGATGCCGAGATCAAGCGCATGCAAGAAGACGCGACGCTGCACGCCGACGAAGACAAAAAGAAACGCGCCTTGGTCGAAGCCCGCAACAAGGCCGACGCCCAGTGCCACGACATCGAAAAACTGATGAAAGAGCAAGGCGACAAGTTGGGCGACGCCGATAAGTCGGTCATCGAAGCGGCCGTGAAAAAGGTTCGCGACGCGACTGCGGGCGACGATGTTGCGGCGATCAAGAGCGCCGTCAGTGAACTCGAAGCCGCGAGTCACGCAATGAGCGAAGCGATGTACAAGAACGCTGGTCCAGCAGGTGCCGCCGCTAATGCCGGTGCAGGTGAGACTGGCGAGACAGCCGATGACGATGCGATTGATGCGGAGTTTGAAGTGAAGAGCTAGTGCCACGTTGCTGAAAGTTGTTGAGCGGGGCGCTCTGAAGATAGCCTCGAAGGGGCGTAACTCGCCACTTCGGGGTTTTTTTTGTTTTCTATCACGCGATTGCTGCGAGCCAATTCAAATGCCTTTCCGATTCGAAAAACTTACCGAAAAAGCCCAACAAGCCGTCGCGGGTGCGCAGGAAATCGCCGCCAGCGCCGGGAATCCTCAGATCGAACCACACCACTTGCTCTCGGCATTGCTCGCCGAGTCGGATGGAATTGTTCGCCCGCTGCTCGACAAGGTCGGTGCAAACCTTGCGCAGATCGAACAGATGGCGAGTGCTGAGTTGGCCCGTCTGCCCCGTTCGTCGAGTGGTTCGCCTCCGAGCATTTCGCGCGACATGCAGAGCGTGTTGAACGCCGCAGCCACTGAAGCCGACACCATGAAAGACGAGTTTGTCTCGACCGAACACCTGCTGCTCGCGCTTGTGAAAACCCCCAGCAAAGCCGCCGAGACGTTGAAGCTGAACGCGATCGACCAAGCCAGCTTGATGACCGCGCTCAGGAGTGTGCGTGGGAGCGCGCGGGTGACCGACCAGAATCCCGAAGGCAAATTTCAAGCTCTTGAAAAGTATGGTATCGATCTCGTCGAACGGGCCCGGTCGGGCAAACTCGACCCGGTGATTGGTCGCGACCAAGAAATCCGTCGCGTCGTTCAAGTCCTCAGCCGTCGTCGTAAAAATAATCCGGTGTTGATTGGTGAACCGGGCGTTGGCAAAACGGCCATTGCCGAAGGGCTCGCGCTTCGCATCGTCGAGGGTGACGTTCCCCAAAGCCTCAAGAACCGCCGGGTGATCGCCCTCGATATGGGTGCGCTCATCGCTGGAACTAAATACCGGGGCGAATTTGAGGAGCGACTCAAGGCCGTGCTGCGCGAAGTCGAAGACAGCGGCGGTAACGTCATCATGTTTATCGACGAGCTGCACACAGTCGTCGGAGCCGGTGCTGCCGAAGGGGGAAACGACGCCGCCAATCTGCTTAAACCGGCCCTTGCGCGAGGCGAGCTGCGCTGCATCGGGGCAACGACTCTCGATGAATATCGCAAGTATATCGAAAAAGATGCCGCGCTCGAGCGGCGATTCCAGCCAGTCTTCGTCGGCGAGCCAAGCGTCGAAGACACCGTCGCCATTCTTCGCGGGCTTAAGTCGCGGTACGAGGCCCATCACAAAGGGGTGAAGGTCAAAGACTCGGCGCTGGTCGCGGCTGCTGAATTGTCGAACCGCTACATTGCCGACCGCCAATTGCCCGACAAGGCGATCGACTTGGTCGACGAAGCGATGAGCCGCCTCGCGATGGAACTCGAAAGTGTGCCGAGCGAGATCGACCAAGTGCAGCGCCGCATCACGCAACTCGAACTCGCGGCCCGGCAACTCTCCGACGAAACCGAAGAACACGCCAGACAGCGACTCGATGACATTAATGCCGAGATGGAAACGCTCCGCCGCGACCTCGCCAGCCTGCGCGAGCAGTGGGAAGCCGAGAAGCTGGGGGTGGGCGACGTCCACGAAGTCCGTCGCCAGCTCGAACAGGTAAAGTTGCAAAGCCAGCAGCAGGCGAACGCGATCAAAGACAA
>JBGSWC010000051.1:0-14310 GCA_041752635.1 Pirellulales bacterium
GGGGCTTTCGTCACTTGAAGAGCCGCTCCGTATTGAAGACTTGTTGGTCGTCAAGCAATCGGCCGACTGGGCTGATGTGGCGTTTGACGACATGGCGATTGCCGAATTGTTCGACCAGCAAGTCGATGCCGGTCGGCACCCGGCCGAGTTCGGGCGAATTTGGCTCCATACGCATCCGGGCAGTTCGGCTCAGCCGAGTGGTGTTGATGAAGAGACCTTTGCGCGGGTGTTTGGAGGGTGCGAGTGGTCGGTGATGTTCATTCTCGCCAAGCGTGACCAGTGGTACGCCCGAATGCAGATTGGCACGTCTCCCAAGTGCCAAGTGAGACTGCCGGTCGAGATCGATTGGCATAGTGAATTCTCAGCGGCCGATCATGCGGCGTGGCAGGCGGAGTATGAGGCGTCGGTCATGGTGCCGGCCAAGGAGCGACCGGCTGAGAAGCGGGCCAGCAGCGAGTCGGAGCCATCCGGACATCGCACTGCACTGGTGGCTGGGTTGGGTGGAGCCAACATCGAACAACCGACCCCGTCACGATAAGTACTCAAACTTCCACCTGCAGGAGCAATCCTTGCCAACTCTCGAACAACCACTCGAGCGACTGTTGAGATAAGTTTCCAACACAAGAGGACCTAAGAACATTGAAAAAGAAAAACTCACAAAACGCACAGACATCCCCCGGCGATCTGGACAAACTGCCCGAACCGGTACTCAACATGCTGCGAGTCATCGCGCGATGCATGGCCAAAAAATGGAAGCAAACACAGGATCAGGATCCAAAACGCGATGAAGGCGAACGAGGCGGCAAACGTACGGCTTCGGACTGACCCGATAGTCACGAAAAGCTGCTAGCAAGCTCGCCCATGCCAAGCGCTGATCGAGTGTGACGCACTCGCTAGGAAAGCCTTGTCGCGACGCCACTCATGTTGACTCACTGCAAAATAGGGGCAAGATATTCATTGGTGGGCGGTGCTATCTGGTTTACGATGCTCCGACTTTGCAATGCTCCGACAACTTGAGACGACGATGTCCTTGGAATCAACTACCGCACAGCCAAGCGCTATCGAACTCTTCAGAGAACGCCACTCCGATTGGATCCAAGCACGGGTCGATGCGGGGGACGTACTCTACCGCATTCCCAGCGGACGTTTCTTCGCGCAATCGTTGGCTCTATTTGTGCTTTCCGACGCCGACAAAGAAGCGGAGGCAGAACTCGTCAATGTCTGCAATGGGCACGGGGTCATTGGCGTTTACGAGAATCAACTGATCTCGCACCCCTTGTTCGCGGACCCACTGCCCATGATATCCGCTGACGCGTTTGATATGAGCGGGCTCGGCTGGAATGAGAGAGACGTCTTCAAACTTAGTAGTGCATTGATGTCGACTAAAGTACCGCATCATCGCATGCGAGCGTCACTTGGTCGGTTGATGGTCCATGCCAGATTTCGTCTCGCTGCCGATCAGTTGCGGCGGCAATGGTGGGAGCTCAGCAACAGGCTGAGACCACCGCTGCCGTTGCACCGGCCCGCTCAGCTTCCGGTAGCCATTCGTAGGGCAGTGGAGACGCCGACATATCGCAAGGCGTCGGTGGAAGTAGCCGAGTTTTGGCAGGCGTTTGACGCGTTTCTTGACAAGTGGGAACTCACTGGCATGGCCACATGGGAATTGCCGATGCCATGCGGACCGCTCGACAACTTGGCTTTGCCCGTGTCGACCGTCGCGGGTGCTTACAATTTCGTGTCTCGCTACCCATGGCACTATCCCCTGCTCGACTCCGACGACGCCGGCGAAACCATGATGGATAGTCATCGGCAACGGGCCAAGTTGTATGGAGTGAAAGACGGCATGCACTGGGAGTCTTACGCCCACATGGCTTCGATCCTCCACTGGGAATCGGTGCTAGGCAAACGCTATCCGAAATCGCAGAGGGTTCACAAATTCGTCGGTTCACTGATCCAACTACTCGCCGACATGATCGGCCTATCGACCGAGCGTGTGGAGAAGCTTCGCAAAGACGCTCGCGCTCTTCAATCCGGCCGAAAAAAACAACTGGGTAGCCGGTCGCAATAGGTTCGGCCATTCATTCGGTTGACTTCTAGGGGGGCGCCCAAATCTAATTCGGCGCCCCAGCCCGGACCATTTCGATTCGGGTACCCTGCTCGCACAAGTGAGGCCGATGTGGCTTCGCAATTCTCGAGAAATACTCGGCGACAGCAGGAGGCGCACGATGCGCAATCGCAACATCGACAGGGAAGAAACGAAACGCACGAGCGTTGGCGCACGCATGAGCATCGACTCGTCTGTTTCAAAAATGGGGCGCTTAAATCCATTTGTGCGCCCGGGCGGGACTTTTTGTCAACTCGTATTATAGCCACGTAACACGCCGCTGCTGGCGTTCCATTCGAAAATCACGGAGTGACACAAATGCGAAAACATCGCACAGATACGAAGGGAATCGGTGAAGGGTTGCCCTCCGTAATCAGCCCGCAAATGCTTGCCGATCTCTTCGGCCTCTCGGTCAAGACAATCTACGACTGGGTCTCACAGGGGCGACTGGACAATTGTTCGCGCAAGCGCGGCAAACATTGGCTGATCAATCGCGACTGCGCAGTTGAAGAAATTATGAGCGGAAAGGATTGGAAATAATGAGTCACCAGGTAAAGCGTACAAAAATTGGCCTTCGTGTTACGATCTACCCGCGCGGGAAGAAGTCAATTTACCACGCGGATTTTCACCAATTTGGCAAGCACATTCGGCTCTCCTTGATGACGACTAACAAAAAGTCGGCGACCCGTCGCGCGATGGAAATCGAGAATCTGCTCGAAGCAGGAGTCGATGCGCGCGCGTCTTTGTCTTGGACCGAACGCCGCAGCGTGCCGACCGACCCAACCCCAGTGCCGGCGAGAAAGTTAGCCGAGGCAGCTATTGCTGAGTTCATCGATTTCAAAAAGGTCGAGGGTTGCCGTGCGAAAACGCTCGTCAAATACGAGGGGATTCTGCAAAAAATCTTGGAGCGTTTGCGCAGCTCAAAGCACTCGCTTGTTGCCGAAATCACGCTCGTTTTCTTCGACACGTATCGATCGGAGCAACGCAAGCGCCTGAGCGATAAGTCGATGCATAATGAGACCATCGTGTTGAAACAGTTCTTGGCATGGTGCAAGTCGCGAAAGTATATCGAGCAAAACCCGCTAGCGGACCAGAAGTATGCAAAACCGAAAGTGCAGCGGCGCGAAACGTTTCTAAGCGCGAGCCAAATCGGTGAGATTATCCGTCGTGCCGAACCGGACCTTCGCTATAAGCTAGCGATGATCGCCTGCACTGGCATGCGTAGCGGCGAATGCCAGCGGCTGCTTGTTGAAGATGTCGATTTTGAGATTCGCTGGATTTACATTCGTTCCCGCGAGGGACAACGCACCAAGACCGGCAACAGCTGGAAGGTGCCGATGCACCCTGTCTTGCACGATCTGCTAAGACAAGGCAAGCGTCGTAAGAGTGGCTACTACTTTACCGCTCCGCGCTCGCGAAAGAACCGCGACGGGCTCGCGCCGATGAACACTAAGCAGCTCAACGACGATTTCAAACAACTGCTCATCACCCTTGGTATCACCGCCGGGCGGAAGCAAGGTGGGTTTTGCATCCACGATCTGCGGCATGCATTTAAGTCGCTTGCCATTGCTAGTGGCGTGCCGCGAGAGTATGCCGACGCTTGGCAAGGGCACGCATCAGTCAGTCGCGCTTCTGACCACTATGTCCACACGAGCGACGAGAACAGCCAAGCGTTGATTGCGAAAATTCCGTTCGATTTTGACCCGCCGGCATCGGATGCCAGCACCACCATTTAGCTACTCTGGGAGGGACCCATGACTGTCACTTTATTGATATCGATCACCCTGGTCGCCAACAGCTTCCTGCTCGTTGGTCAATCACGTCTTACTCAACTAGGCGCGGATTCAAACAGGGACAAAAGGGGGACAAATTACCATGCGTCAGAATCGTTGTCGACGCAACTCGTTTCTAGGAAAGGGCTTACGTCGACGCAAAAAATGACAACGGAGAGGACGGGAATCCAGCGGGAGTCCAGGGACACTCAACACCGGCCGGTACTGTCGATGCGAACAGCGAAGCCGAGCCCGTGTTACACGATGAAACGATTAGCCACAACCGGTTGCCAGCGAACAACTTGGGTCGGACAAAGGGTACACCGTGAAATTGGCTGCCCCTCAACGCCGGTCTATTGAATCGACGCTATGGCAAGCTGTGTTCGATAGAGCCCACACAATTGGTCAGCGAATCGGGCCGACCGGTCGGCGGGCAGGAGTTGGCCAGAGTGTCGATCAAATCGAGACGGGCTATTTGATTCGGAAAACGCGTCATATCGAGATTCTTCGCCAGCGGAAACTGGTGCGAGCGGCTTTCGAGAAAGTGCATGAAGTAGCCTGCCGTGTTGGGAAACATAATCGTATCGCCGCTGGCGATGCCGTGGGGGAACTGCAGTTTCCGCAAGCAAAGCAGTTCTGATTCGGTGCAGTAGGCTCCCACCAAAAAGCCTTCGGCAGAGGCTCGCTTCTGGCTGCTGATTGTTACGCCTGTGGGCACCAGTAACGGATCGACCAAAAAATCGTCGCTGCTCGTGCGACATTGTGTGTGGTTCATTGCCAGTCCAGCCAGCAGGTACCCTTCGGGGGCGGATTTTACGAACTCGACCCTCGCCACAGTGGCACCGCAACCATCCAGCAAACTGCGACCCGGTTCGCAACGAAGCTGCAACTTATGCTGCCGAATTGCACTTACAAGGCTGCTGCCGTTGCACTCGCTTCGTAGTAACTCGCAAAGCCACGATGCTTGAACTGGTGACTGATAGAACGGATACGAGTCGCGTTTACCAACCACTCGACCGTCGACTACCAGATGTCCCAGGCCGTGGTTGCGGTAAGTGATCGCGTCGCGCTCGCCGCGGAGCGCGCGCTCTAGTTCGCACCAAAATCGGTCCCAGTCAGATGACGAGTTCAGATAGCTCATCGGCATCCCTCCGCCGATGTCGAGGAAGTGAATAGCGTGACCGAGCGACTGAAGCTCTGCGGCGATCGTCAGCGATTGGTCGATCGCGGAGACGCGTTGTTGCAGGCTATATCCGTCGAGATGAAAGTGAATACCCGTGAGTTCGATTTGACGACCTTTGTCGCCATCGAGTTCTTTCGCGACCATTTTCGGCACATCGTCGACTGAGAAGCCGAATCGCGACGCGAGGCGAACTCCGTCATGGTGAAAGTGACTGAGTCGCAGCGCAATGACGGCCCGACGGGGCTGGTGTTGGGCGACTTGTCGCACGTGCGTCAACTCGTCGACATTGTCGATCACCATCGTAACGCCCCGATTCACGCACAAAGCGAGTAGCGCGCGGCTTTTGACGGCGGCCGTGCAAATCACTTGGCCCGGTGGCTGACCTTGGTCGAGCACTTGCTGCAACTCTTGCGCACTGGCAACGTCGACTCCGCAGCCTTGGCTCTGGGCAGCACTAACAAAAGCCAAGCATTTGTTGGCCTTGCGGGCAAAGTAGACACCCAAATCAACGTCAAGTTCACTCGCAACGAGCTGAAGAGCCGCGATGTTTCTGATGAACGGATCGGTGTTGATTAAGTTCAGCGGCGAATCAAACTGATCGATGAGTTCTTGCAGGTTTTCGTCGCGGCAAGCCGTCGCCATCCACGGCTCAAGTCGCCCTGGCAGGGGGATCACACCACAGCAAGCGGCACGAAGTGTGTCGAAATTGGCTGTAGCTTCGCATTCACCCATCTTCATCGAGACGTACCCCTATGGTTTCGCTGAATCGTCGCAACAACGCTGGTTGCCCAGCGTGCCGGGTGGTCATGCAACGCTCGGCTTAGCGTGTCGTTGCCGAGCACGCATCCCTCGGTTGGTCGCCCGATGACAGACAATCCTGACGTCACTCGATCGCAACTGTCGACCGCCCGACCAGCCTCATCGACTCGAATGCCGCCCGTGGTGTGGTCGCGCGTCAGCCAACCCCGACGCAGTAGCGCTCGCAGCGGCGACTGTGTGGCAGGATAACATGTTGTTGGCAACACGGCATTAACGATGTAGTCGGCAGAAATCGTCTGGCCCCCCATCGAGAGTTCTATCCGAAGGGGTTGCCAGGTGATTGTAGGATCTTGCAAAAAGTCGAGCGAGACGAGCTTGGCATCGACCAACGCCACCAGTCGACGAAGATTTCGCGCCGGGGGACCGAAGGCAATGCGCTCCATTTCGGCCGCATGGCGTGTAAAACAATCCCAACTGTCGGCCGCCAAGCCGATCGCGCGGCAACATTGCACCAAGCCGGGATATGTCTGTCGCCAGGCTTCGCCGAGCGCCCAAGCGGGGTCGGGTTTCGCCTTTCCGATCGCAACGTCGCACGATTGCCGCATCGACCGCAGCACCTCGCTCGTCGACCATTCGCCAAGCCATTGCTCGTTCAACCACGCATCCGTCGAAACGGTCGCTTGGCCAAGCTGTCGCAATGCCTGATCGGCAGAGCCGGTTATCAGCGGCCACACTTCGTTTTGGAAATCGACCGGCCGATTGCGATCGGCCAATTGCGCCAGTCGCTCACTTGCATCGGCCCACAACGATTCGGGAAGTGAAAAGTCTGTGCGCGAACGATTTGGCTTTGCCAGTATCGGGCGGCCCGTTCGCGAAAAAGGAATTAAGCAGCGCGGTTCGCGACCGCTGCGCTCATAGCGCAGCGTATCGCCTGTCTCGACAAAGAGCCCCCCACGACCCTCAGACAACGCGAGCGCCGTATCAACCCACGTGAGCGAAAACCCACGAACGGCGACTGTCGAGTCGGCCGGAATCGTCGACTCGCCCAACTGAGTTTCGACCGGAAACGCCGACTCGATAAAACACGCCTCATCATGGTACGGCTCCTGCGACAACTCTGAACTTCGCCACCCTTCGTGCCCCACCGTCAACAACACCTGGTCGAAAACTGCGCTTTCGTTGCGTGTGGCGATACGCCAAAGACTTCCCTGTCTGTCGAGTTTAATTACTTGTTCGGTTACCAAACGTAGGTCGACATGCGCTGGTAGTTTTGCGAGAACCTCTTGGTAGCAATCGCGCAGATACGCGCCGACGATCGCTCTCGGCGGATAGCCGTCGGGGTCAGCCTCGTTCGGCCAGTTGAGTGCGAGCCAGTCAACCAAGCTCAATCGATCGGCCGGGTATCGCTGTTGGCTTTGGTGCGACCAGGCACAAACGTGTCGGGCGGCAAGGTTCATTCGCAAGAAGTGTGGTTGATCGAGAGCGTATACCTGCCCCGCACCCAGATGTGTCGCTGGTTCGTAGATCGTCACGTTGAGTTTGACGGGAGATTGGACATCAGAAGTCTGCAACGCAAGTTGCTCGAGCGCGAAAAGCCCTTTCGGCCCGCAACCGACAATGGCAATTTGCTGAGGCCAACCGATCGGCTCAATGCGAATTCGTGGTGTGTGACGTAACTGGTGAATGGTCATGAATGTGTAACGACCCCAGCGGCATCGATTTCGGTAGGCTGATCCTCGATGCGATCCGACAACGACGCAACCGAACGCCCCAGCGTCGACTCGACCCATCGATCATCGAAGATCGTGTCGAGGTAACGGGTGCCAGAATCGTGCAGGATGGCGACGCAAAGTTTGCCGGCGAGATACCGCTGATCGCGACGAATGACTTCGAGTACGCCTCCGGCAGAGCCCCCCACCAACAAAGCTTCGCGGTTTGCAGCACGCCGGCACCCGACGATACAGTCTTCGTCAGTGACTCGTTCGACGCGGTCGAAAGTCTGGCCACGTGCGAGTGCTGGCTCGCGAGCGGCGCCTAAGCCGGGAATAACGCGCGGTGCCGGTTGACCACCAAACAACACACTGCCCCAGGCGTCGACTGCGATGACCTGCGTACGACGGCCGCGCTCGTGCAGATAATCGCGGCAACCGCGTGCGGTTCCAGTACTGCTGGCCGCCACATAGAGGTAGTCGAGTTGTGGCCCGTATAGGTCGTCGATTTCTTTGATCGTGCCGCGGTGATGTGCGAGAGGGTTCTGCAAATTCGCGTATTGATTGGGCCAGTAGCAGTCGAGCGTCGTATCGAGAACTTCGCGAACGCGGGCGATACGAGCGGCTAACAAACTGCCGTCGATCGGCTCGGTGACAAACTGTATTTCGGCCCCCAAGGCTCGCATGATGGCTAAGTTGGTTGGTTGCGCGAAGCAATCAGCGACACAGATAAATCGCAATACGTAATAGCCGCATACCTGAGCTAAACCGATCCCCATATTGCCAGACGATGATTCCACAATGGTCGACCCGTCTCCGATCAAGCCTTGCTGACGCGCGAAATCGATCATTTGTCGGGCGGGTCGGTCTTTCGCACTGCCGCCAGGGTTAGCCGCTTCGAGTTTGGCGACTAGCTGCACGTTGGAGTCTTCGCAATATCGACGAAGTCGCACACAAGGTGTTTGCCCTATGGCAGCGAGAATGCCTAATTGATCACCTCGCCGAGAATCGAATTGACGAGAGACGCTTTGACGAGAAATTCGCACCACGAGTTACCTTTCGACCGCAAACACCGAGAATCGACCGCGACTATATCTCCGCAAACACCGTCTCAGCAAACCTCGTGCCAGGGTGCGTAATCTGTGGCGACGAGCGTTATTCGTGTTCGCCAATAGCCAGTCGGCGTGAGGTGGTCCGGAATCGACAGAAGTCGCCCAGCATCACCAGCCGCGCTACGCATTCAGAACTGCCTCTGCCGCTCGCTGACCGGATATCACGGCCCCTTCCATCGACGCGGAATAACTCTGTTTGGTCTAATCGCCCGCGAGGGACAATCCTCGCAGGGGAGTGGCCTGTTCTGGTCGCAGAGTTTCGCTACCTGGTGACATGGCATAAAAGTCGTGTGGATGGTTGACGATCCGGTATCGGGTTACATGTCCCCGGAGCGGGAGCCCAATTGAATCTGCATCGCGGTAGACCTGCTCAAGCAGTTCTTCAACTGGGAGGTTGATAAACTTTTCGGGCGGATAGAGGATCACCGAGCACCGGCCCGCCACGTGGCGAAATGTGGTCCGAGATTGTTCGGCAAAGCAACACATTGATGTTGACGAGAAGTTAGTGCGGTCGTCTTTCAGAACGGGTTGATCAAGCTCGAACTGGATCGTGGCGGCTGACAGCGACGGTAACGCGAACATCGGTTGGAACCATTCGTGCGATGCGAAGTGCTTCCGCAGGATATCTTGAGCTGGCTTAAGGGACGTTGCCAAAACGACATGATCGGCAAAGAGTGTTTCGTCGCCAATTACGACGCCTTCAACCACGTCTGAGTCGATTATCAATTCAGAGACTGTTGGGAATCAGACGGATACGTCCCCATTCGTAATCGGTAAAAATCGCCGCCCCTAGCATCACGATCCCGGCGGCGACGGGAACCCGAGAGTACACCGCGGCGATTGTTGGCAGGACAGACTGATTCAGTCCGAACCATGTGTCTTAACGATTTTGTTGTAAAGTCCGAGGATCAAAATCGACGGAGCCCACTGGCCGACAAAGAGGCTCATTCGTCGTTTACCTGCTAGGTGCAGCGCCAATGAGACTCCCATTGAACCAACAGCGGTCCACAAAAAGACATCGGATGGTAGGCGGGCCGTTTGTTGTTCAATCATCCGGGCAACCGTTCCTTCAGAATGATCGCGTTCTGACAAGCCGCTTTTCGATTCCATCGTTTCAACCATTTGGTAATCCTCCGTAGTAAGTAGTAAGTCGAGTTCCCCTTTTAGCGGAGCAAACGATGTACCGTCGGCGTAATTAACCAGTGTCCCTCCACGAACTTGGAATGTCGTATGCTAGCAAAAGGAAGGGGAGTTCTTGCTCTTCCAAGTGCGAAAGGCGTTCCATGTTTCAGCAGGGACCACGTCCGGGGACACAGCCATCCCTGCAGCGACCGTCGTTTAATCCAAATCGTTGCCCAACAAACAGTTGTGACTACTTTGGGGAGAATGGCTTTCCCCAGGTAGGGTCTCAGGAAGGGCCAAAATTTATGGGGCGTTCACTGTTGATCGCGACTTGCATTATAATCTTCGCAGTGGAGGTCGCCGTCGGGTGGTCTGGCTGTTTCTGTTTGCTGCTCAGTGCCTGACTATTCCTGTCTGGTAGCTTCCGCGTCTGGCCACTCTTCCGGAATTCTCAAGAGCGTTTTCCACACCATCTTTTTCACGAGTAGGCTCATGTCACACCGCGCGTTAACGGTCATCTTTCTTGCAATGGCGAGCTCGACCTCTCTTGTCGCAGCGCCGATCAATTGGAATTTTTGGACGGTCAATCAGACGGGACTTATGCCGGTCGGCAATCAAAACATCACCGTCACCTACAGTTCAACCGAGTTTTACGACGTGCTGCTCGGCATTCCGACTTGGAGTTCGGCTTCGACGTGGGCCGATGGCACAATTCTGTCGAACGGGCCTACCCAAAACAACAACGTCATGCAAATCTTCGGGGGGAGCCCGAATGTCAACACGCTCAGTTTTTCGCAACCTGTCATTGATCCGGTGTTGGCAATCTGGAGCTTGGGCTCCGTTGTTCAGGGGCCCGCCTCATTTGTGTTCAACGGCTATAATCCGCAGAACATTGTGGGCGGTCCTAGCTCCGAATATGGGGGCAATCCGCTTGTGCTTAGTGGCGTTACCGTTTCGGGTATCGAAGGCAACGGATCGATCCAGTTTCTTGGGACTTACTCGAGTCTCTCGTGGACCAATCCACAATTTGAAGATTTCTACGGTTTCAACGTGGGGGTTGTGGGGGTGGTGCCGGAACCAAGCGCGTTGATGCTTGCGGTCGTTTGCCTCGCGGGAGTGCTGTGGCGCAATCCACCGTCAACTTGGTGCGGCCACTGAGTGCCCCTCGGCTACCACTTCTCGGGAAGCTCCTCGGCGAGGTTGTTCATCTCGGTGGCGTCGGCTTCATGGTCGTACAGCTCCCACGACTTGCCGGCGCGGATCGCTTTGTAGCCCATTGCCAGCACGGGCTCGCGTTCAACGCGCAAGCGCAAGCGATCGCCCCCGCCAAATCAGACCAGCAGCGACGAGACAACCCGCGAGTGCAAGGGAAGCAGGTTCGGGGACATTCGCACCAGTGTGACTCGAATCGACCGCCACGCTGCCAAAATTGGCCCGCCAGGTGTTGTAGTCTTCGCTGGTGACTTGGCCAAAGGTCGTCGCTTCGTTGGGGAGCGAGACTTCGGTCCCCAGGTTGTCTCGCCACACGGTGTAGTCGGCCGCGTTGACGAATCCGTCATTGTTGAAGTCGCCGGGGAGATCGGGCAGGTCGTCGAGTGAACCAACGGTGAGCAACGTGTAACCAGCGAGGTCGCCGGTGGTGAGGTATTCGAGCGTGTAGTCGTCACCGAGCGTGCCGGTGGTGATGTGCGACCACTGGAGGAGGTCGTGGTCCCAGTAGCGGATGGCATCGGTGCCTTCGACGAGATCAAGGAATTGCGAGATCGAATCGTCGGCGTCGCCGAAGAGGGCGAGTTGGCCGCCGGTGGCTAGGTCGACGTGGCTGTTAGTGTTACCGAAAAAGTCAACAATTAGCGTCCCAGCGACGCTGGTTAGTCCGTGATTTGTGATAGTTAAGCGTCCGTTGCCATATTGGCCAATTCTTAGTTCGCCACTAGTTGCCAACGTCGATCCGCTTCCATCTAAAATAACCCGTCCGTTTGAAGTCGAGTTTGACGCAATCCAACCCACCTCACAATTGACGTTTCCGCCATCCACAATGTAAAGCTGCGCGTCACCAACCCGCCCAACGGTAAGGAATTCGTTTACCGACCATGACGAGCCAAAACCATCGACTGTCACCTCACCGTTGGATCCTCCATTGACGCCAATCGCTGCCGCTGGAGTAATCGCTACTCCACCGCTGCTGATTTTAAGTGAACCAGAACCGTTGAGTCCGATTTGCAAAGAGTCGCTCAGCGTCCAAATTGCCCCGGCACCATCGATGGAGACTTTACCCGTCGATGTGTCCCTGTCTCCGATTCGCGCAGATGTACTGGTGACTGTTCCGTCGTTAACTACGAATAAGCTTCCGTTGCCCCATTGGCCAACACTCAGGATGCCGTTGGTGGTCCAATTCGATCCCTCGCCATCTACTGTGACCGCGCTTGTTGACTCGTCATCGACGGCGATAGTTGAGTTTCCATCCGTGACGACGCTACCGCCGTTGCGAATCTGAACAGTTGCATTTCCGTAGCGACCAACCGCCAACGTTTCGGTGTTAGTCCACGTTGAGCCCATACCATCGACGACGACTTCCCCAAAAGATTGTGGACCTGGGTTTTCGACAAATGGCCCGGCTCCCAACGTGGTACGAGTCGTGTTTAATGCACCACCTTCGACTATTCGCAAAGAGCCGACGCCATAACGACCAATATCTAGCCCTCAATCAAGCGAAGCCCACATTGACTTTTGTTTGAAAAACTCGAGAACCCTCGGCGTTTTGTGTGGGTATTGGAGGTAACAACAACTTCCTTACACACGCTCCACGGAGGGTTTCGAGTGAACGCCAACTTACGACGGAAGGCTCGGGCACGCAAGCGAAAAATGCAGCGGCGGATCGACAAAAACAATTGGTCGGGCAAAACGCCCATGATTCGACCGGCCCGCGTTAAGTACGAACTAGCCGACAAGCAACAAGCGATCGCCGCGGGAGGAATCGGAACGCTGCTGCAACTGATCAAGCAACTCGACTTGCGAAAAGAAATCAATCGATCGATTCGGCTGTTCAAGTTGCACCTGCCTTACGACGAAGCCGATCACGTTTTCAACATCGCGCTGAACCTGCTCACCGGAGGCAATTGCCTCGAACACATCGAAGACCGTCGCTGCGACGAGGCCTACCTGAATGCGGTCGGGGCCGAGCGGATTCCTGACCCAACCACCGCCGGTGACTTCTGTCGCCGGTTCGACACCGAACACATTCATTACCTGATGACCGCCTTCAACAGAATTCGAGAAAAGGTCTGGCAGCAGCAGCCGACCGAATTCTTCGACTGTGCGATCATCGAAGCCGATGGGACGCAGGTGGAGACGTCCGCCGAAAAGAAGGAAGGCATTGGCATCAATTACAAAGGCCAATGGGGCTATCATCCCTTGGTGGTCACGCTGGCCAATACCCGCGAACCGCTATTCATCGCCAACCGCAGCGGCAACCGCCCCAGCCACGAACACTCGGCGTTCTACTTTGATCTGGCGGTGGAGCGGTGTCGCCAAGCGGGCTTTCGCAAAGTCGTGCTGCGGGGCGACACGGACTTCGCGCTCACCGAAAACTTCGACCACTGGGACGATGACGGCGTGGAGTTCGTATTCGGGATCGACGCGATGCCCAAGCTCGTGGAGATGGCCGACAACCTCGACGAATCGGCGTGGAAATCGCTGTCACGCCATCGTTCAACGAAACCACCAATGACCCATCCTCGGGCCAAGCGAGAGCGTTTTAAAGAACAGATCGTCGTGGCAAACGGCTACCGGAACAAGAAACTCGCCGGCGAACGGATCGCCGAGTTCGACTATCGGCCGGGCAAATGCAATCGCAGTTACCGAGTGATCGTGCTGCAGAAGGAAGTTCACGTGACGCAGGGTCAGCAGCGATTATTTGACAAAGAAGAGCCGGTCTACTTCTTTTACATCACCAACGCAGCCAGGTCTTCGAAGTCGACTCGGCAAGTCGTCGTCGCTGCCAATGCCCGCTGCAACCAGGAGAACAACATCGCCCAGCTGAAGCAGTGTGCGTTGTCGGCTCCGCTGAATGATCTGACGAGCAACTGGGCTTACATGGTGATCGCCTCGCTGGCTTGGAACTTGAAGATCTGGTCGGGCCTGCTGATCAAGCCGAGTGGCACGGCCCAGCAGAAGGCCGAGCAGACGGCGATCAAGCACAAGTTGATCGGGATGGACTTCACCACGTTCCGGGATCGCTTGTTGATGGTTCCGGCGCAGATCATTCGTCGAAGTCGGAGTCTCGTGTATCGGCTGCTCAGTTATCGACCTTCGGTCGATTGGCTGTTGCTGATCGATCGCAACGTCCGTCGCCCGCTGCGATGTTGACGTTCCACACCCAACGAAGTCAGTGTCCGGACGCACTGATACCGCCGCCACGCCCGACCCCAGAAAGACTTCACAACAATGCCAATCAATCCCGCCAACTCACACCGCCAGCCATGCTGGACGACTTGCCGCTGCGCGGAGAAAAACACATTAATTCGTATTCGAGAACGCTTGTTTAAGG
>JBGSWC010000052.1:0-5645 GCA_041752635.1 Pirellulales bacterium
GCTGCCGGGGTTCGGACGGCCCGGCCGGCGTTCGCCCGCGCGTTCAGTCGCGTTCTGGGCGTTGGCATTGTCTTGCTCCCACTTTTTGAGGTCGGCCTCGAATCGCTGCTTGGCACCGGCTTCACCGCCGCCTTGCTGCCAAGCCTCTGTCGATTGATCGAACGCTGTGAGGTACGACTCCATCTCGGGGATTTCTGTGAGTGTTTCGCGTGAGCACCAGTGCTGGGCGGCGGTGCCCCCCCACGAGTTGTCGATGATGCCGACCGGCACTTTCAGGTAGCGATGTAGCGTCAGGGCGAAGTAATAGCCCACGGCCGTGCATCGCTCGACCGACTCGGGAACGCAAGCTCGCCAGCCATCATTTTCGGGAATATCGCGGGCCAGCTCGCTCGATGCGACGTTGGGCAGCGACAAGAAACGAATCGCCGGGGTATTGGCGCTGGCGATCTCGATGTCCCAGTCGAGGCTGCCACGGAGTGTCCACTCCATGTTGCTCTGCCCGCCACAGATCCAGACCTCGCCCACAAGTACGTCCTTGATGGTGACCACACCCGACTTGGCGGCAATCTCGAGCTCGCGGGGTTCAAACGAGGCGGGCATCGGCGGTAAGGTGGCCACCCACTTGCCATCCTCGTCACCTTCGGCACTGACCGACTGATCGCCGAAGCTGACTTTCAGCAGCTCGTGGGGCGCGCCCCACCCCCAAACCTTCACCGGCTTGTCGCGTTGCAGCACCATGCCGTCGCCAAACAGGTTCGAGACCGTCAGTTTGGCGTTCGCCGTCGGCGCTTGGCTAAAGGTCAATCCGAGTACAAGACCCCACAGCAACGCCGGTGTGGTGGCACGCAACAGTACCACAGTGACAGCTTTCATTGCAGTTCTCCAAGGTGGGCCGCGCGGGTGCGGCATGTCGACGGGAAACGATCCGCGAGCGGCGGACTTCGCTTCCTATCGTAACAACAAATTAAGGCCGAGTGGTGCGTGTGTGGTCTGCCCGCAAGCTTTAAGATCGCAAGATTTGTGGCAAGCGGCCGGGTCGCACATTGTCGTAGCAGGCCAAGCGGGTGAATCGCCTCAGGGAGGCGGGGACTCCCACCGCGGTGAAGTGGGGATGACCCGTCGCGGGGAAGGGTCCGCCGTGGTTCATGGCGGGGCTCACGGCCACGCCGGTCGGCATTTTGTCGTTGAGCAGTCGCCCCACTCGTTCTCGCAACAGCGGTTCGATTTTCTGGTACGAGGCTTCTTCGGAACCATCGGTGGCCGAGTAAACCGAGCCGGTCAGGTTGCCTTCGAGCTTCGAGACGATTTGGCAGACTTGATCTTCATCGCGAGCGTCCACCACCAGCGTGCAGTTACCAAAGGCTTCGGTCTGTAGAGTGTGGGGATCTGCGAGGAATTTATCGCCGGTGGTCCGCAAGATGGTATTGTCGAAAGCGAAACCCTCGCGGCTGGCTCGCGATCCACCCGCCAGGACTTCGACGCCGGCCGATTTCAGAATGCCGACCGAATCGGTCAGTCCGTTCATAACCCCTTCGCCCAGTAGTGTGGCGCAGGGCGACGACTTGTATCGCTCGACGAGCCCGGCGACGAAGCGGTCGGTGGTGTCGCCCGCGACGGTAATCAATAAGCCAGCTTTCGTGCAGAACTGCCCCGCGGCCATCAGCCCGCTCGTGGCCGTCTCGCTGAGTATGTCGTCGAATCGTTCACCCAACGCGCCCGGCAAAAACACGACCGGATTGATGCTCGACATCTCGAGGTAGATGGGCTTGCCGACAGCATCGGCCGACTGCTTGAGTGCGGTTCCGGCGCGGCGCGACCCGGTGAAGCCAACCGCTCCGAGCCGAGCATCGGCGACCATTCGCAAGCCATCGTCGCCTTTCATCCCATATAGCAACTGTACGGTCGCGGCCGGCATGTCGGGGCCGATCGATTCGTGAGCCAATTCGGCGAGCATACGAGTCGTTGTCGAATGAGAGCGATGACCTTTGGCAATGACAGGATTGCCGGCGGCGATGGCCGACGCAAAATCACCTCCGCTGATGCCGTTGAACGCCAAGGGAAAATTGTTCGGACCAAACACTAGCACCGGACCGATCGGCTCGAGCACCGAGCTGATGTTGTTTTTCGAGTCGACCACTGGCAGTCGCCACGAACCGTCGAGGCACGCCGCGGCCGACTGGCGGATTTGAGAGACTGTGCGAGGTAGCTCGACGTCGGCGATTCGCGGCTTGACCGGCAAGCCGGTTTCGAGTGTGGCAATGGCGGAGATGTCATCGGTGTGGGCTTCGATTGCATCGGCATAGCGGTTCAGAAATTCCGCAATGGGCTGTGGCGGCAAGGTCCGCATGATGCGCGATGCATCGCGTGCCGCGTCGAGTGCTTTATCGATGTCGCTCCAGCGGCTGACGGGAAACAGCTCGTCGAGCTTCTCGCCGGTGGCGGGATTGATGGACGAATAGCTGTCGGTCGCGTCGGCCGCGACCCATTGGCCGGCGACGAGAATGTTGTTGGGCTGCGTGGCGGTTGCCGTCATAGGAATGGCTCGGTTATCGCGATGGAATGTCAGATGGACTGGGTGGCGAGGTATTATTGATATTGTTCAGTTTGTGGCCGCCACGCCAACCCTCGAACTGCGGGCAAATCGCGAAGGGGAGTACGCGGCCGCATCGATATGGGGGGGGGTTCCCGTCATCAGTTCGCCGAGCAAGCGACCGGTACCGGTGGCAAGACTTAGGCCCAGCATGTTGTGTCCGGTGGCCAGCCAGGCGTTCGCCAGTGCTGGCACTTGTCCGATAATCGGCAAGCTGTCCCAGGTCATCGGCCGCCAACCATACCACGTTTCGTGGACAGTTTCGGTGTGGGGGCTGATCAAATAGGGCTCGGCCGACGCTCGCAATTGCTCGATGCGATAAGCGGGAATAGTGGTATCAAACCCGACAAATTCCATCATCGAGCCGAGGCGGTAGCCATCGCGGAACGGAGTCATGCCGACGCGATGCTCGGGAAATAACATCGGGTAGGCAGGGCAGGGATCGGGGCGGTCCATGGTGATCGAATACCCTTTGCCCGGCTGGATGGGGATTTGGCATTGCAGTTCGCGAGCCATGTGGGCACTCCAAGCACCGGCGGCGACGACATAGTGGTCGGCCGCCATGTCACCCTTCGACGTCACCAGCGTCTTGATTCGACCCGACTCGCGAACGATCGACTTGAGTTCGCACTGTTCGACAAACTCGACACCTTGGTCGCTTAAGCGCTCGGTCCAAACTCGCGCCAACCGATCGGGGCGAACCGAGGAGTCGCCAGTATAGTGGAACGCCCCGGCTAAGCCGGGCTTGAGTGCCGGATCCAACGCCTGTAAATCGTCGCCTGCGATGCGACGGGCACGCAGGCCGAAGTGCTCGGCGATGAAATCGTCTCCCTTGGCGAATTCGTCGAACCCATGCGCGGTGAGCAAGACGTATAGCAACCCGTCGTTGCGCCAGTCGCAGTCGAAATCTTCGTCGGCGATCAATTGACGATACTCGGACATCGACGAATCGAGAATCGCCTTGAGGTGACGGCCAGCGGTCAGCATTTGTTGGTTATTGCAGCGACGCGCGAATTGCCACATCCAGTTAGTGAGTGAGACGCTCCACTGTGGTTTTACCCGAAAGGGCGAACGTGGATTGAACAGCGACTTCACGGCCACGCGAAGCGCCGCCGGCTCGGTGAGGGGCAAAACGTGGCTGGGGCAAACGTATCCGCAGTTGGCGTGCGAGCATTCGCCGGCGACGACGTTGCGGTCGACGACCGTGACGCGCAGGCCGATTTTTGTCAAATAGTGGGCACAAGCGATGCCGACGATGCCAGCACCCACCACCAGCACCCGATCGCCGGTCGCGGCCTGGTTCATGTACGCATTCCCAACGAGATACCAAATTGAATGGGGTCATCAGCCTGGCCAATCAACCGGCCTTCGCCACAGATATAGGCCCGCCCCGTGATCGACGGGACTATAGCCCCGTCGTTTCCGACTCGGTAGCTCGCGACGAACTGACTGCCGATAATGCTCTCCTGAACCCAGCGCTGGCCGGGGGCCAGTTTGCCGTCGGCAGCTAAGCACGCCAGCTTCGCACTCGTTCCGGTTCCGCATGGCGAGCGGTCGTAGGCTCCGCCAGGGCAAAGCACGAAACTGCGGCTGTTGGCTGTCGACGCAGCGGGCGGACCAAACAGCTCGATGTGATCGATCTCGGCCCCATCGCTTCCCGTAATCGAAGCGGCACGGAGCGCGCGTCGAATCTGCCAGGCGATCTCCGTCAACTGTGACATGTTGGTGGGTTCGACCGCCACCGGCGAGTCATTCGTCAGGAAAAACCAGTTGCCACCCCAAGCCACATCGCCCGTAATGGTTCCCAACTCCAAGACCTCGACTGCAACGTCTTTTTGCAGCCGATGGCTGGCGACATTCTCGATGGTCACTTCACGGGCCGATTGTCGAGTCGCTTCGACGATGCCGACGGGAGTTTGCAATCGACACTGTTCGCCCGACAAGCGGCCGAGATGGGCGAGCGTCGTCACGACACCAATGGCACCATGCCCGCACATGCCGAGGTAGCCCGAACTGTTGAAAAAGATGACCGCTGTATCGCAGCTCGCATCGTCGGGCTCGCACAGCAGGGCCCCCACCAGCACATCGGTACCACGCGGTTCGCTCGTGGCCATGCGACGAAAGTGATCGAATTGGTCTCGCAAGATGGCAAATCGCTCGTCGAGCGATCCCGCACCCAAGTCGGGCCCACCGGCAACGATGACACGAGTCGGTTCACCTTCGGTGTGGGAGTCGACGATCTGCACAGCGTAATCGCTATCGGTGCAATCGCCAGCCGTGCAATCGCCGTTCATCAGGCGTTCGCTCCAGGCCAATTAGCCCACCAAGCGCGAAATAGCTTCCACTGCGCTTCGAGCAGCGCCCGTTGGCTGGGGCTAATTTTGTCGCCCGCGTTGATGTGGTGTTCGTATTCGGGATTGCCTTCAAGCACCATCAGGTACTTGTAATGCAGCACCAAATCGGGGCCTTCGTCGAACTTGCTAAGCACGGCCAGCGCGCTTTCGAGTTCCAACGCGAGGCGTCGCGCCTCGGCGCTACCGGTGGCGGCTTGCCGACACAGTTCAACGTATCGCAACGCTTCGCGAGGCAGCGCGTTGCCGACGCCGGTTATCGCGCCAGTCGCACCACAATTGACGATGCCGTGGAATACTTGCGTATCGACGCCCACCATCAGCGACAAACTGGCGTCGCCGCTGGTGATATGCTCCGCGGCATAGGTCAGCGAATCGCTTCCGCCGAATTCCTTGAAGCCCACCAGGTTGTTGTGCTCGCGCCGTAACTCGAAGAACAGGTCGGCCTTGGTTTCGTAGCCGTAATAGGGGCTGTTGTAGATGACGGCCGGCAGTTCGGGCGCGGCCGACAACACTGTGGCGAAATGCCACCGCTGGGCCGCGACCGAGGTTCCCCGTGACAGCACTCGCGGGATGACCATCAGCCCCGCCGCACCGACTTCGGCCGCCTGTTTGGCGTGGGCGGCGGCGATGCGTGTGTTCTGTGCCCCGGTGCCAACCACAACGGGCACGCCCGCCTCGGACAAGCGGCGCACGCCGTCCAT
>JBGSWC010000053.1:0-35286 GCA_041752635.1 Pirellulales bacterium
TCGAGTTGCTCACCCGCGACGAGTTCACCGGCAGCGACCCAATCTTGGCGATCGGCCGAGCAGATGGGATGCAGCGTCGTGACTTCGAGCGCGGTGCCATCGCTGAGGTCGAGCCGCAGCAGATTGCCGATATCGCGCGTGACGAAGCGGCCCGTGACGATGTTCCCCTCGCCACCGACAATCGGCGGGCAAGCAGTGATCGCGTGAATCTCGGCAACGCCCTGCGCGCCGATTTCGGGAATCTCGAACAAGAACGGCTCGCCAGCCGCCATGCCAAGCTGCTCGGCCCATTCGCGGGGGCGGAGCAACTCGACTTCGGTGACCGATCCGTCGGGGCGATGGACCGTGGCGTTGATTTGCACCCAGTCGTCGGCCGTCGGCTCGGCGAACGAGTGATCGACTTCCCAAGGCCGAGGGTTCTCGCCCACCACGCGCGAGCCGATGGCCACTGAACCAATAGCCTGCGTTGTGCGAGTGAGCGTCGTGGTCGGACCAGGTGATAACCAGTCAGCGTAGAGTTTCGGTTCGGCAGTGTGGACTAACGTGCCGCCAGTGAAGCAGCCGGTTTTTCCAAAACTTTCGGCCAATTCATTGGCGATATCATCGGCCTGATTTCGCCAGAAATTTTTGGCGACGTTGCCAGCGATGCTCTTCAATTGTTGAAACACCGGCAGGGACGCCTTGCCAAAGTCGTCGAGAGCGTCGGCCGCCCCCCGCGAGGCATTTTTGACCCCCCACAGGTTGAGCAGCATCAGGCCGCCGTGCCAGGCGGCCCCCTTGTAGTCGCCAGCGAAGAACTTGTCGCTGGCCTGATAAGCATTAGAAATCGCGTGCGTCGTTTGATCGCCGGGCAGCCAGGTTGACAGCCACGCGACCGGCGAACTCGCTTTGACTCCTTGGCGCTAAGGCTCGTTCGTCACTCGGCGCAAAGTTTGCTCTCCTTCTGTCGACGCATCAGGAAACTCGACGACTTGGGAGACCAGACATGAAGACAGACGTTCTCGACCGACCCACTCTGACCAAACTCCTCGAACCGTGTGAGGAGCCGGTCGTGTCGATTCTGCTGCCGACGCATCGTACTGGTAAAGAGACGCGGCAAGACCCCATTCGCTACGGAAACTTGCTGAAGTCGGCGAGCGAGCAGCTTCGCCAGCAAACAGATGAAGCAACGGCCAGTCAAATACTCGCGCCCGCGATTCAGATTCCGAGTGAAGTCGCCAACGAATTTTGGCGGAACGGCAGCGACGGAATGGCGCTTTTTCTGAAGCGAGGCGAGGCCTTTTGCTTCAAGCTGCCAATCGATATGCCCGAGATAAGTCTCGTCGCTGATTGCTTTTTCACCACGCCGCTTGTGTCGTATCTTCAAGGCGACAACACATTCCTCGTATTAGCGGCGAGTCAAAATCGAGTGACGCTGTATTCCGGGTCGAAGCACTCGCTCGAAGAGATCCAGCTCGATTCGCTTCCTGACGATATGCGATCGGCTCTGAATATTGACGAGTACCAGAGCAGTTTACAGTATCACACGCAAACTCCAGGACGAGGAGCTGAGCAGGCGCTTTTCCATGGTCACGGTGGCGGTGAGGGGGAAGATCGAAAACAGACTATCCTCTCCTATTTTCAGTTCCTCAATCGAGCGCTGACGCCCTACTTAAACCGTGAGAAAGTGCCACTCGTATTCGCCGGTGTTGATTATCTGTTTCCTGTTTTTCAGCAGGCGTGCGATTACTCTAACCTCATGGGCAAGTCGGTTACGGGGAGCCCCGAGGCGATGTCGGCCGACCAGTTGCATGCCGACGCTTGGTACATCGTCGAACCCGTGTTGTCCGCCGAGCGCGACGAAAAAGTCGATTCGTTCGGAACCCATGCGGCAGCTGGTCGGGCGACCGACGACTTCGGTCAGATCGTCACGTCGGCGCGCGACGGCCGCATTGAGTCGCTGTTCCTTGACGACAACCTCGCGAACGATCCGACGGCTGCTGAGCGGATATTGGGCGACGCCGGTCGCAGCGACTTCGAGAACCGAAAGTTGTTGTCGACAGTGGCTCGCACGGTCGCCGACACAATCCGCGCCGATGGCAACGTGTTTGTTCTCGCAACTTCGCAGTTGCCCACCGAACGACCGATGAGTGCCGTATTGAGGTACTGATTGAGGTACTGTAAAAAGAGACTGTCGGCGATAAAGAAAATCTATTTCGTCGACTGCCACGACTGCCAATATGCTTCGAGACGCTTCGCAAAATCATCGGCCGATTCCGCGAATAGCCGGGTGCCAAGCGTGACAGAGTCTGCCTGAAGCGACTGCCGCCTTTGGCACGTCAGCGCCAAGGTCGTGGCGACATTCTGATCGTCGCCAAACTCGTTAGAATTGGCCTCGAGTAAATTCTCGAACACGAATAGATCGTGTTCGTCGCCCAATAGTTGACTGAGCCGGTGGGCTTCGTCGGCGCGCGTATCGATCATCGGTTCCGAAACTTTCGTCAACATTCGCAAGTGATACCAGTGATACTTGACGCGCTTCCGCCATTCGTGAAAAGCCTCGCCGGTCCCTTTTTTCGACGCCTTCGCTAAACATTTGTTCGCGCGTGCGTAGGTTTTCTTCAGCCCTCCCTCGATGGCACCAAACCCACGTTGGTCGATCGACCAGTCGGCGACTCGTTCGCCGGCCGACGCGAGTCGATCGCGTACCTCGTCGAGCCGGCGGCTCAAGCCCGCGGCATCGTCGAGCAGCGCGTTCTGTCGGAGCGTAAGCCGGCGACGGATGGAGCCGAACGCGGCACGATTGACTTGGTCGGCGAACACTTCCATCAACTTGTCGTAGGTATCGATGAGCGTTTGCGAGTCGCGCGCTTCGGAAAGCAGCCTCGCCGTGTCGCGGAAATAAGCGTTTTCGCGTTTGTAGATATCGGGGAACGACAACCTCGCCAGTCGCAGCAATCCGCGAAGTTTTTTGCAGCGCTTACGAACATCGTGCACAACATCGTTGCGCGCGGCGGTTTTGTCGTCGATCAAGGCGATGGCCGCTTGAATCTCTTCGCCCGCAATCCGCCGCACGCTATGGGCCACACTCTCGCCGCGTTCAAACTCAAAGCTCATATCCCTATCCTCCATCGCTCGGAGTGTCGATTGACCACAACCGGAGTGGTCTCTATGCGTGCACCCCCTCGGCGATTTCTTCCACCATCTTGGCACAAAAAACGGGCAAGTCATCCGGCTTGCGACTCGTGACGAGCCCATTGTCGCAGACGCATTCCTCATCGATCCACTGCGCTCCCGCGTTCAGTAGGTCGGTCTTTAGGCTGGGCCACGAGGTGACCTGTCGGTCCTCGACAACGTCGGCTTCGACGAGCATCCACGGGCCATGGCAAATCGTCGCAACAGGTTTGCCCGCTGCAAAAAATGCTTTCACAAAGTCGACGGCCTGGGCGTTGGTTCGTAGTGCATCGGGATTAAACACGCCGCCCGGTAGGACGAGCGCATCAAAGTCGTCTGCATTCGCCTGACCAATTTTCACGTCAACGTCAAATTGGTCTCCCGGTTTCTCATGGTGAACGCCCTGAACCTTGTCACTCTTTGGCGACACGAGTTTTGGCTTGCCCCCTGCACTGCTGACCGCTTTCCAGGGCTCGGTGAGTTCGATTTGTTCAAATCCATCGGTGACGAGAAAAGCGACCGATTTTCCAGTGAGATCGTGTTTCGACATATCTTTTACCTCGCAAATACGAAAAGGGGAGACTAGCAGCCTGTTGATAAACGCCATCGTGGCGTTTATCAACCTCGGCAAGTTCGCAGCAAGCGGGGCTCACGCCTCGCAAAACGTCGGCTTTCTGCCGTTGTTTTGACGCCGCCTTCCTGGCGACGAAGCAGCCTGCTGATAAATCAACGGGCTGCTAGGGAGATCAATTCGGCACCAAGTCGCTTACGAACAGTTGCACGAATTCTCGAATTCAGACACCCGCTGCTCCGCTTCGTCGCGGGCAACGCCGTAGCGTTCTTGTACCTTACCGACAAGCACTTCGCGCTTGCCATCGACGACATCGAGATCGTCGTCGGTAAGTTTTCCCCACTTCTGCTGGGCTTGACCTTTGTACTGTTTCCATTGTCCCTCGATTGTGTCCCAGTTCATTGTCTAGCTCCCGTTTAGTTGAGTGTGAGTGATTGAGCGTCCGTCGTTGTTGGCTCGCAAACCGTCGCGACGAATCCGCTCCGATGAATCACTTCGATGCATTCCGCGCGCCGAACGTTGAGCCTCGGGAAAGCGGGAAAACAACTTCGGGAAATCAGCAATCGAGCGACGCCGCTTGGCAGCCAGCAGCCCAGGCTGACTACTTTTCGCTCAAGTCGCTTGCCGCCTGCGCGGCTACGGAGGTGCCACGCGCGTGCAACAGTTGTGTCAGCCCGCTCACGCCCAGCCAACTAGCCGCCGCCCAAGCGCTGCCAAGTGCCCAACCTGCCACAACGTCGGTCGGCCAGTGGACAGCGAGGTAAACGCGGCTGACCCCGACCGCGACCGTCAACGCGACACCCAAGAACAACAGGAAGTAGCGCATCGCGCGGAGCGTTTGGATTCGCCCGAGCAATACTCCCAGCGTCAAATAGACGGTTGCCGCCGTCGTCGCGTGACCGCTGGGGAAACTTTTCGTGTACACAATCGACCCGTGCGGCGCTAGATCGGGGCGAGGTCGATCGTAGCTCGATTTCAAGAGCGTGCTCAGCAACACGCCCCCCAGAACGGCAGACAAAAGGACAGTCGCCATGCTGCGATTTCCCTTCAAAAGCAATGTCAAACTGACGCTAATGGTTAGCAGCGTCGACACGGCAATGCCCCCCAGGGCGGTGAAATCGCGCATCACTTCTTCGAGCCAACGCGGACCGACCGGATCGTTCAAGTCTGCCGGATTCCGCATCGCAAGCAACACCAATCTGTCGAAGCGATCAACTTCGCCGTCAGCGACAACGTCGGCCAGCTCGAAAAAACCCCAAATTGACGCTCCCATTAGGAGCACGACAAGCACCGTCAGCCAGCGGTTGTGATGTGTCATGGATTTGCTTCCACCTACTCGGTTCATTGCGATCTTCGAACGCCGTTGGTCGCACGGTTCACTCACGGCCGAAATTCGTCACGATGATGCCTCGGCAGTTGGTTTTGAGAATGCGCACAAGCAATTGGCAAGCCAACGCCTGATGCTGGGGCGGAAGACATTGGGATTGCACACCCAAGCGTCGGCCAATCGTGACCGCTGCCCGGTCGCGAGCGAGGCCAACGCCCCCGATTTCGGTGAGCTACTGGTCAACGCCTCTTGCTCTGTACGAATCGTCGCGAAGCGCGGGACTCGGCTCAGCATCCGGCGGCTTGCTAAAACACAGTTGCAACCTCAACGCAGTTGCAACCTCCATGCGCAGTTTGACCTACCGAAAATCGCTCGCCGGCCGTGGTTTCACGCCGAATTTTTCGTAGTTGAACCCGTCCTCTAAGGGCTTGTATTCGCCAACGATGGCGACGCTGCTGTCGGGCTCGATTTGGTCCTCCATGCCGAGGCCCCAGTAGACGCCGTTGATGACGAGACGTCGCACACCCTCGTTGGCGAAGTCCTCGGCCGAGCCCATGGTGAAGTGCAAGATTCGCGACGGCTTGCCCGCGTTTCCGGTCCACGTCTTGGTCCAGGCGATCGGCAGCGGCTCCTTGTCGGTGTTCGGCGGGGCGTCGCGGTCGTGGCTCTTCATCGGCTGGCCCAACAGCAACGGGGTGCAGTCGTCGGGCACGGTGCCATTTTCGTGGCACCGATAAACGTCGGACGTGCCCCAAACGTCTTTGACACCCACCAGCACCGGATGGTCTTTATTCTCTTCGACGACGATGCCGCTGGTCGCCTCGCGTTTCCAGCCACCGTGGTGTCCCATGAATGCGCCGCCGAGCATATCGCGCAGGTTTACTCGCTCGCCACCGACCATGTAGGGCTTGGTGCCACTGAGCCCGTGGTTCGCGGTCCGTAGCGCGATGATTGGCTTGCCCGAGTCGAAATAGTCGTACAGGTGCTGGGCGTCTTCGTCGGTAAGCTTGAGGAACCGCGACATCCAGATCAAGCAGTCGGCCGAGGCGAGGTGCTCGATACCGGGCACGCGATTGTACTTGTCGGCTTCCTTGACAGGCGACTCGCCGGTGACATCGACCAGGCCGTCTTCATTGGTGAGAAACAACACAGTGCAGTCGAAGCCGTGGTGTTTGGCGAGCGTCCGCGCGAGCATTGGCAGCGCCTGCTCGGAGCGGTACTCCTGTTCGGCGGCAATGAGCACGACATGTTTGCCCGCTCCTGGGCCATCACCCCCGTTGTAGGTCAGCCAGAGTTGAGATTCCGGTACGGGATGTTCGGCTAGCGCCACCGTTGTCGCGCAGCAGAGCAGCAACGTTTTCGTCAATATCGCGCGTGTTAATTTTGTCTGCATCTGTGTTACCTGCGTCAGCAAAGATTCTAAACAGAAACCCCAGTTTACCAGTCAACCGTGCGTTTGCCACAGGCATTTGGCCGATGACGCTGCATTTTGTCGACGACAGCTCCGACCAACGCGGCGCGCTTCTGTGGTAGTTATTTCCAGCGACTTATATGACCATGGCTAGCGGTGGGTTAGCAGCTGAACCATCGGGTTCAGCTAGCAATTCCCCCCCCCAACGATGGGATTCGCCCCAAATAAGTTGCTGGCTCAGAAACTATCTCCCTATTTGTCACTTTTTGCCATTTTCTTCAAAAAAGGGTGGAAAAGCGTTGATCAACTTGTTAGGATGGTGAACGTCAAAGCCGTAACTCCCTTACATCAGTGATTCTCACTTTAACCCGGAGCTGTTTCTAATGACTACAAAAACCAACTACTCTATCTTGGCCCTTTCGGCCAAGGGATTGGTGGTGATGATTTCTTGTGTCATCGCCGCCCAGTCCGCAAAGGCTGGAGCGATTTATCAGCTCCTGCTGACCGAGGGAAATAACAACACCAGTGTGCCGCCGGGCGTTGATGTCACATTCGAACAACGCTGGAACGAACCGACCATCTGGCAGCTCGTCAGCGGAGTCGATGACGGTGGTGATGGCATTCCCAACGGAACCGACAGCATCATCGTCGACCGAACAGCGTTGGCTAACAACGCCACGCGTCTCTCGAACGAAGGTATGCCCGACCACGAAGTCGCCAAGGTGACAGGCACCGGCGCTCCGGGCAACGACATCGTTCTTAAGCAGTCGTCAAACGTTACGATTGGCGATCTGGAGGTTCTGCCGTCGGCTAATGCGTTCACCATCTTCGAAGAACGCGACCAACCTTTGACGATCAACGGCGTGATCAGCGGTTCGGGTCCTCTCGAGATTATCCGGAACGCTGGATTTTCCAATGGTGTCCAACGCCCCGATCCAATCACCGGAGAGGACGAGATCATCTTGATCACTGGCGGTAGCCCGAATACCTTCACTGGCGAGCTTTTCTTGGGCAATTCCAACGGCGGCGGCGAACCGACTTACTTTGTCGCTGACAAAGTCGGTGCATTTGGCGAAGCGTCCTTGCTGACTCTCGCGTCAATAAATGCCGGCAGCTCCTTTGCCGAGTTGCAGTTCACTGCCAACACCGTCGGTGGCGAGGGTGCGATCGACGACGACGCGACCCAGGTCTTCATTGGTTCCAAAGGCCTATTCAATGTAGACGCCGGCGTCAACGAATTTATCGGCTCGGGCAATCTGTTTATCGATCTTGCTGGCACGGGAACGTTTAGCGCTGTGCCCAACGGAGTCTACGACAGCTCGGCACCTTGGATTATCGGCCAGGGACTCGTGACCGTTGGCGCGCCGATTCCCGAACCGACAACCTTGTCACTCGTGGCCTGCTGCGGTCTAGGCCTACTCGCCCTATCCCGCCGCGGACGGACCAACAATTAGTTTCCAGACGCTTCCCACTTCCTGATACTTAGAAAGGGATATCACTCTCGACATCGAATCAGGCAGCACTCGGCGACGATCCACCTGCCCGTTTCGATCACAAAAACGACGGATCAAAGTTGTTTCATTACCTTTTTAGGGGAGATTTCAATGATTGTTCGAACAAGTAAAAGTAAGAATCTGGCGGCCTCGGCAGCGCGAACGGCCCTCTTGCTCTGCTGCACGCTAGTCGCCCATTCGGCGCTGGCCGCCGAGTTTCAGTTCCTGCTTACAGAGGGAAATACTAGCATCGATTTTATACCAGGTACGGATGTCACTTTTGAACAGCGGTGGACGGAACCCACAATCTGGAGCTTGGTCAGCGGCGTCGATTTCGATGCCAATGGAATTCCCGACGGCGACGACACCATCGTCATCGACCGAACTTCCGATGCCACCAATCGCACTCGCCTTTCGAACGAAATCATGCCCGACCACAGTGTTGCGAAGATCACGGGCACCGGTACTGGCTTCGGTTTCAACAACGGAGGCAACAGAGACCTCATCCTCAAACAAGGCGCCAATGTCACAATCGGCGACTTAGAGATCCTGCCCGGCAATGGTGCCTTCACCATTTTCGAGGAACGCGACCAACCCCTCACCATTAACGGTGTCATCAGCGGCGCGGGCAGCCTCGAACTCACCCGCAACAGCGGATTCTCGAATGGTTCGCAGCGTCCCGACCCGGTTACCGGCGAAGACGAGATCATCTTGATCACCGGTCCGAGCCCTAATACCCTTACCGGCGAGTTTTTCCTCTACAACAGCAATGGCAACGCCACCACCCCTCAACCGGCCTACTTTGTCGCCGACAAGGTCGGTGCGTTCGGACAAGCGCTCACGCTGACCCTCGAGTCGAAGAACGCAAGCGCCATCTTCCCGACCGAACTGCAACTCACTGCCAACACCATGGGTGGCGAAGGCGCGATCGATGACGACTTGACCGAAGTTCGCCTCGGTAAAGACGCCTACTTGAATCTGGACGCAGGCGTTAACGAAGTCATCGGATCGGGTAAGCTGTTGCTCGATGCGTTGGGTGTTGGCTTCTTCGACACCGTGCCCGACGGTGTTTACGACAACAACGAATACTGGATCATTGGCGACGGCACGGTAACTGTGGGTGCCGCCGGACCCATGTTCACCCTCGGCGACACCAACAACGACGGCACTGTCGACACACTCGACATCGACCCGTTTGTGTTGCTGCTCACCGATCCGGCTGGTTACGCAACCGCTTTCCCGGGCGTCGACGCGCTTGCTGTGGGTGACATCAACATGGACGATGTGGTCGACACGCTCGACATCGATCCGTTTGTCGCTTTGTTGACAGCAGGTAGCCTGACCGGCGGTGGTGCGGTTCCTGAACCGAGCACAATCGTATTGTTGGGCCTCGCTGGTGTTGCTAGCCTTGCGGTACGTCGCAAGCGCTAGTGAGGGATGCACAACACTGAAAACTCGCACCCGCCCCATCGGCTCGTCCGGTGGGGCGGTTTTTTGTTTGTGCTCGTCTGCTTCACTGCCGATCGATTTCCGGCGCATTTTGCGATTCTCGAGCGATCGCAATCGCCACTCTCGTGCAACCTGAGGCTGCACGTCGAGTTCAATCGCACGACGCACCTGATACTCCCAAGCATTGATCACCCGATGTCGCAAAAATTGGAGTGTAGGAGTTTATTCAAGAATTTGCACAAAAACACAGGTTTTCTCCGAGTATGTGATTGCAAATCCCAATATCTTGAGTATTTTGCAGCTTGGCGGAGACTTTTCTTGGTGGCGTCACAGTGGCCACTTTATCCTGGGGAGAGATCTAATGAATCGAACGGCACTAACGAGTCTGCTCGCAGTTTGCGGGCTGTTCGGTGTCGCTGTCTGCACTGCGTCGAGCGTGTATGCGGCCACCATCTTTTCGGACAACTTCGACGGCGCGGCCGCAACCGACCTCAACGGCCTAGCACCCGACATCGCCCCCGGCGCCGAAACCTGGGTCGCCGCCAACACCTTCGACGCCGACGGCGCTATCGCCGACACCGGCGGCGGAAGCGCAACGCTGGCGTTCGCGCCCGCCAATGGCTTCATCTACACGCTCGACGCCTCGGTCCGGAATTTCGCTGCAACCGGCACGACGGCAACTCCCGTCGAAAACGACTGGGTCGCCATGGGATTTATTAACGGTCAGTCGAGTATCAACGGCAACAACGAGCGTTTCGTGGCGGGCAACGTCAACGGTATCGCCTGGATGCTGGCGCGTGGTAACACGACCGGTGGTGCCAACACCGCCTTCCTTGGCATTTCGACCAGCGGCACCCAGGCCAACACGGGCGGGGCCCCCTGGACCGACCCCACCCTGGTAAGTTCGGTTGGTGTCGACATCGACATGCGCGTCGTGCTCGATACCACTGGTGGGGCCGGCACATGGACCGCAACCTGGCTGGCCAAGCTCCCGGCCGATGCGAGCTACGCCGAAGTCCGCGCGACAGCACAGTTGGTTGACGAAGCCATCACCTCTGTCGGCATCGCCCGGTCGGGCCCCGGATTCACCGGCTCGATCACAAACTTCACCCTCAGTTCCGTTGTGCCCGAGCCCAGTTCGGTCGCGCTCATCGGTCTTGGTTTGGGCGGGGTGTGTCTCCTACTCCGTCGTCGCTAATTCCAATCTCTCGTCGCTTTTCTTGGCCACATACAAGAATCCCAGGCGTGCATAACCGCTGGGGGCTCCCTTGGCATGTGCCGTTCATTACCCACTGCTCTTCATAATGGATTAAGAATGATGTTACAAGCAAAACAATTATTGCTTTCTGCCGCGGTATGCGGCAGCTTAATCGTCGGTTCTGCGGAAGCGACCATTGTCTTTTCCGACAACTTCGACGGTCCCTTCGCCACCGACCTCAATGGCTTGGCACCAGACATCGCGCCCGGTGCCGAGCTCTGGGTTGCCGCACCCACGTTCGACGCCGATGGCACCATCGAAGACACCGGCGGCGGAAGCGCGACGCTGGCGTTCGCGCCCGCCGATGGCTTCGTCTACACGCTCGACGCCTCGTTCCGGAATTTCGCCGCAACCGGTACGACGGCAACTCCCGTCGAAAACGACTGGGTCGCCATGGGATTTATTAACGGTCAGTCGAGTATCAACGGCAACAACGAGCGTTTCGTGTCGGGCAACGTCAACGGCATTGCTTGGATGCTGATGCGTGGTGACATAACCGCTGTAAGTAACACCGCCTTCTCGGGTTTGTCGACCAGCGGCACTCAGAGCAACACCGGCGGGACCCCCTGGAGCGACCCCACTCTGGTCAATACGTTTGCTGTCGACATCGACATGCGAGTGGTGCTCGACACCAGCGGCGGCACCGGCACGTGGAACGCGACCTGGTACGCCAAACTGGCGGCTGACTCCAACTACGCCGAGGTCCGGGCAACCGAAACTTTGGTCGACGAAGCAATCAACTCGATCGGTTTCGCCCGGTCGAACACCGGATTTACTGCCTCGATTACCAGCTTCACGCTCGACGCGGAGGCGACCAGTTCCTTCCTATTGGGCGACACCAACAACGATGGCACTGTCGACACGCTCGACATCGACCCGTTTGTGTTGCTGCTCACTGATCCAGCAGGCTACGCAACGGCATTCCCCGGCGTCGATTCGCTTGCTGTGGGTGACATCAACATGGACACGGTCGTCGACACGCTCGACATCGATCCCTTCGTCGCCTTGTTGACAGCAGGTAGCCTGACCGGCGGCGGAGCGGTACCTGAACCTGGCTCCATTGTGCTGTTGGGCCTCGCTGGTGTGGCTGGCATCGGCTTTGTGGTTCGTCGCAAGTAAATCGTTCAAAACTAATCTGATTTGGGCACCCATGTCCGAGTCGGGTAGTGATCATCGCCCCTCAGCTCGGCTTTTTCTAGCCACGTTTGCGATTGCGAAAATCCGTTCTTTGCCGCGTAAATGGAGTTTCCGGCCGTGTCCCTGGGTTTTACGCTTTTTTTGAAAATGCCAAATAATTTGTTTGCGTCGCGGTGTGATTACGATTAAGATCGGGATGGACGGATACGACGAAGCAGCTCTGCTTTCGTTGAGCGTGTTTCGGTGCCGGGGGGCCGACTTCTCTTACAGCGCGGTCGCGCTTGAGTGCATGGTTCCACTCGCCGAAATTTTTCGTTGTGATGTGTTCAACACATGAAGAGCATGACTTAACTGCTAATGACGATTTCCTTTACTTGTGTTTGGAGAAGCTAGTGATGTTTAACTCTCGAATTTTTCTGGCCGTCGCGGTCATCCTTAGTCTTGCCGTCAGCACGAGTAGCGCGGCGCTCATCAGCCAATACGGCATTCTTGATCTCAGTGCCAACGGGGGAATAAACCCCAATACGGGCAATCCTTGGCAAGCCGGCGATCAGTATCGGCTCGCGTTCTACTCCGCCGAGACGATTACGGGTGAGTCCGATGATCCAAACGTTTACGATGCCTTCGCCACTGCCCAGGCCCAACAGAACCCAGCGCTTGCTGCTTCCAGCGGTTGGACAGCCATGGTGTGGGTGAATACTGACAGCACCCTCCCTCAGGCTGTCGACTTCAACAATATTCAGCCGGGTGAAAGCCCGCTCAGTAGCCCGCTTATTCGTGGTGGCTATGACGACCTCACCGGCGGTGCCAGCATCGGCGGCGCAGGTGTGCCGGTTTACGCGATGAACGGCACGACCGCAATCGCTCGCAACAACGCCGACATTTTGAACAACTGGAGCAACCCGTTCGCCGGCGACACAAACCTCCGGCTTGCGTCGGGTAGCACCAATCTCGATTCCGACGGCAACTTGGTGACCGCGTCGCAGGGCGTTAACTACTCACCCTACCTAAATCAATTCGGTCTTGGGGATACGGCGAACATCCATGGCGCGACCGTTTGGACGGGTGGATTTGCTAGCCCCGTGAACCCACTGGGCAACTCTATCGACCCCGATACTCAAACACGCGGGAGCAATGGCAGTTCAAACGCGAACACCGCCGGACGTGTTTGGAATCGCTTCCAGGCCGGCACTACAACGTCGCTAAGCGTCTATGCGATTTCCCCGGTGCTGACGGTTCGGAATGCGATTCCTGAACCATCGGCTATCGTACTGTTGAGCATCGGCGCACTGGCGCTATTCGCCCGTCGGATTCGTTAAATTTTGTGACTTGCGTGTTGGTTTTGGTCACCGCGGCCAGAGTCAGTATTCAGAATGCAGCCCTTTTCGGAAACCACTGGAGCAAGGAATAAGATGACTTCACGCACATATTTCAAATTGTTCGCCACTCTGGCATTCGCAACAGTAGTTGGTGCCGCCACCGCGCAGGCCCAGTTGGTTAGCCAGTACGGCATTCTAGATTTGACTGCCAACGGCGGCATTAATCCGAACACAGGATTCGCTTGGCAGGCCGGCGATCAATATCGCTTAGCGTTTTACACCGCCGATAAGATCAGCGCCGAGTCCGATGATCCCGCCGTCTACGACGACTTCGCCACTGCACAAGCCCAGCAGAACCCTGCCCTCGCCTCCTCCACTGGTTGGACCGCGATGGTGTGGGTGAACACCGACGACACTTTGCCACAGGCAGTCGATTTTAATTTCATTATTGAAGGAGTCGAAAGCCCGATCAGCAGCCCTCTTGTTCGTGGCGGTTACGATGATACGACCGGCGGTGCTGGTGCCTTCGGCGCAGGCGTGCCGGTTTACGCAATGAACGGCACGACCGCCATCGCTCGCAATAACGCGGACATTCTCAACAACTGGAGCAATCCTTTTGACGGCGACACAACGCTACGCCTTGCTTCTGGCAGCACAAACCTCGACTCCAACGGCAACTCAGTCGTCGCGGCCCAAAACGTGAATTACTCTCCCTTTTTGAACCAATTCGGACTTGGCGATACCGCGACTGTGCATGGCACCGACACCTGGACGGGTGGCTTGGCTAACCCCGTGAACCCGCTCGGCAACTCTATTGACCCTGATACACAAACCCGGGGGAGTTGGGGAAGCTCGAATGCGAACACTGGCGGTCGCGTGTGGAACCGCTTCCAGAGCGGCACCACCGCCACGTTGAGTGTTTACGCGATCTCGCCATTGCTGACCGTTATGGAAGATATGGGTAGCTTCATCCTCGGCGACACCAACAACGACGGCACGGTCGACACACTCGACATCGACCCGTTTGTGTTGCTGCTCACCGATCCAGCCGGTTACGCAACGGCTTTCCCCGGCGTCGATTCGCTTGCTGTGGGTGACATCAACATGGACGATGTGGTCGACACGCTCGACATCGATCCGTTTGTCGCTTTGTTGACAGCAGGTAGCCTGACCGGCGGTGCCGTTCCTGAACCTGGCTCCATTGTGCTGCTGGGCCTCGCCGGCGTGGCTGGCTTCGGTCTTGCGGTTCGTCGCAGGTAAAGTCGACTGACAATCAGCCGATCGGGCGCGATGCCGAATCGGTAGCGTTCATTACCTCTCAGCACTGCCGCTAACCTGGTGCTGAGAGGTTCTGTCGTTTAGCCGCCAATTCATGGGGCGGTCGAAACTCCTCGGGCCCGGAGGAGGTGCATCACGGGATGTCTAGATCGAATGATTATTCGAAAAACTTATTCGATTTGGTAGACAGTCGATCGTTTTGCGGTTATCGTAAAGGCTGGTTGGGCGGTGACGGTTGGGTAACTAATGCGTGCAACTGCCCTCGATGAATCCATGTAGTGGTTCTTGTGTGTTTTTCTTTTTTTAGGGGACGATCTAATGACGTTGACAACTTGGCTTTCTCATTCTCTGCGCGCAGGAGCGGTTGCTGCCGTTTTTGCCTGCCTAGCTGGCCCCGCCTCAGCGGGCTTCATCGCTGGCATCGATCTCGAAATCGCGGGGAACCACGACAACGACGCGAATACTCCTAACATCTTCTGGACTGAGCCCGGTTACCTGAGCGTGCCGTTAAGCGGTAGCAAAGACTACAATGTGACGACCAACGGTGTGACATTCGACCTTAACGGCGAAAGCATCAGTGGTAACGCCAACCGTTTCCGCACCGGTGCAATTACCGCGTTCCCGCTGTTAGCCGACTTTTTCCAACTGTTCAGCAGTGGTGGCGTGCCAACTTTGACTGCCACAATCTCTGGTCTGGATCCCAACACCAACTACGTAGTCTCGTTTTTCAATCACAACCAAGGCTCATTCCAGGACACGCATGAGTTCTACGAAGGCGCGATCGCACCAGCCAACCTTATCGGAACATTCAAGTCGGACTTCAATACCAACGACCCGGCTAATACTTCGGCCGGCGTTGACTGGAATTTGACTTCCGATGGAAGCGGTCAGATAGTCGTCTCGATTCAAGCAGGTGACGATGGCGATGGAAATAGGGAACGAATTACGCTCAACGGAATTAGCGTATCAAGCGCTCCCGTCCCCGAGCCAGCCTCGCTCGCACTACTCGGTTTAGGGGGACTGGCTGTAGCTTGGCGTTTTCGTAAGTAGTTTTTTTGAGAGTTTTACTGCCCAAATTGTCATTTTGGCGAATCTGGTAGGACCTCAGCTTCTGAGGTCCTAGCTTTCGCCATAACAAGGAGTAGATGATGCGTTTACGATTCTTAACTTTCTCGCTGTGTACGTTGGTCGGCTTGTTCGCTGGCTCAGCCCAAGCCGTCTTTCTGGCCGGTTTTGACTTCGAGATCGCGGGTAACCACGACGGCGACCCCAATACTCCAAACATCTTCGTGACTGAGCCAGACTTCCTGAGCGTGCCAGTGACAGGTGACAAAGTCTACAACGTGACCCACAACGGCGTCACTCTCAATTTCGATGCCTCTGGCACTGACGGCGGCAACGCCAACCGTTTCCGCGGCGGCGCGATCACTGCGTTTCCTTTGCTCACTGACTTTATTCAAGTTCGCAATAACAACGACATCGACTTTCCGCCGTACCCGGAAGCTAACCTGTCCTTCAGTGGACTGACTCCTAGCACCGAGTACGCATTCACCTTCTATAACCACAACCAGGGCGCGTTCCAAGACGAACACCACTACTACCAAGGTGATGTCGCAACCGGTGCCTTCCTCGGCAGTTTCAAGTCGAACTTCAACACCAATGATCCAGAGAACACGGAGGCCGGCGTCACGTTTAACCTCTTTTCCGATGGCGCGGGTGAAGTCGACGTGGCCATCACCCGTATCGATGGCCAGCGTATCACCTTCAACGGCATGATGATCGAAACCCTGGGTGGCCCCATGTTCACCCTCGGCGACACCAACAACGACGGCACGGTCGACACACTCGACATCGACCCCTTCGTGTTGCTGCTCACTGATCCTGCTGGTTATGCAGCAGCTTTCCCTGGCGTCGACGCAAACGCTGTCGGTGACATCAACATGGACACGGTCGTCGACACACTCGACATCGATCCCTTTGTCGCTTTGTTGACAGCAGGTAGCCTGACCGGCGGTGCCGTTCCTGAGCCTGGTTCGATCGTGCTGTTGGGCCTCGCCGGCGTGGCTGGCCTCGCCCTGGTACGTCGCAATCGCTAACGACATTTACGCAGTATTTGAAACTCGCACCCGCTCCATCGGCTCGACCGATGGGGCGGGTTTTGTTTTGTTTGGGCCCGTCAGTAGGGCCGCCGATCGCGTTGCAATGATTCGCCCCTTTCGTCAGTCGCGTTTCCCGACCGCGCGCTTGCGAACTAAACTCATGCCTACAAGTCTGTGAGGTATTCCGATAACGCCCCGTAGTGGCGACATCTTGTCGCCGTTTTACGTTGGTTCATCGTACCGTGTCGGCCGAACGATGCCGCCGCTACGAAATACTCACAACCTGTTCGCGGGACGCACGTCACGTTTCGCCAAAGCACACGCTGACTCGTTCTTGTCAAATCATTGAGCTCTGTCCATTGAGCTCTGTTCATTGATCTGTGTTCATTAAGCGCTGTGTCGGCGTAGCGACCCTGCGTGAAAACCACACCAGGCCGCCCGCCATGGCCAGCAGCATGATCGTGCCCGGTTCGGGAACGGCACCACCCGCGGCAAGACTGCCGCTCGTGAGTAGTGCAACGAAGGGATCGATATCGAGTGTATCAACCACCAAGTCGAGGTTGACATCACCCACCGCGAGTGGGTCGACGCCAGGGAAAGCGGTCGCGTAACCAGCAGGATCAGTGAGCAGCAACACAAAGGGGTCGATGTCGAGTGTGTCGACAGCGCCGTCGTCGTTCGTATCGCCAAGCAGGGGTTCCGCGATGTAGTCGATCTCGAGCGAAGTCAGGTTTGTCAAGATTTCAACCGCTTCGGGGTCCAACAGCGTGCTGTTTTCAGTGACCGCCTGCCAACCCCAAAAAGTCAATTCGGGGCCAAAAAAGTTGTCCGTTGGGTTCACAGTGAAACTGTATGTGAATTGTCCGGAGCCCGACCACCCCAGCGACTCGCCGGTCCAACTAAAAAACGAGTAGCCACCCGGCCCGGTCGTTGGCAGATCGAAGTCGGCGTAAATATATCGAGCGTCGTTACCCTCCGCGACTTCCACCGTCCAGTTCAGCCGAATTTCGACCACCTCGCGATCGGCATAGAGAGCGCCTTCGGGGATGATGCCTTGGAGCCCGACCTGAAAGATGGTCGGGGGCTCGATCTGTGTGGTGGTTGCAATTCGCCCAAACGCCGGAGTGGCGAAACCCACCGCCATCAAAAGCAAGAGGCCGAGCAACCGCGAGGTGACTGGAAAACTTGTTGTGTAACTCATGCAAAATCTGCCCTGCTGTTTCGGAAATCTACGCTGAGTGTAGTTGGACGTCTGGACGTCCGCAAAGGTTCCCGAAAAAAGTGGCACCGGTAGTAGTGACTCCCACACCGAAGTGACAGGCGAGTTGGAATCGCGCAGAGTTGCTGGTAGTAACCAGCTCTCCACGCGGTTGCTTCTGGAAAATTATCGATCAGAATGATCGTAACAATTTTACTATTCCATTTGAACACCCCCCAAGGCGATCAAACCATGTCACGACATTCCCACTGCGCCGGTTTACTTCTCATGGTTTGTGTGGTGACGATCGGCTGGCAAGCCGAGATTTTCGCTCAACCACGCCAGGATCCCGTGCTCGCGCCGATTGCCGACAATCCCAAGCTGCCGCGGGTGCTCATCATCGGCGACTCGATCTCGATGGGCTACACACGACCAACACGCAAGCTGCTCGAGGGGACCGCCAACCTCCATCGCCCGCCGACCAATTGCGGGCCCACGACCAAGGGGCTCGAAGAGATCGATGCCTGGCTGGGCGAAGGGTCCTGGGACGTCATCCACTTCAACTGGGGCCTGCACGACCTGAAGTACATGAACGAACAGGGCACTCTGGTCGCTGTCGATAAGGGCAAGCAGCAGGTGCCTATCGATCAATATGAGCGGAATCTCGACAAACTCGTTGAGCGGCTAAAGAAGACCCGCGCCAAACTCATTTGGCGAAACACCACGCCGGTGCCCGAGGGAGCGCAGGGCCGAGTGCCAGACGACGCCGTCAAATACAACGAAGCCGCCGCGCGTGTGATGGAGAAGCATGATGTCGAGATTCACGATCTGTACAGCTTCGCAAAGCAGCATGAAAAAGAAATCCAGCGCCCCAACGACGTCCACTACACGGCCCACGGCTCGCAGCTACTAGCCGAGCAAGTTGCCGAGGTGATTAAGACAGCACTGGCAAGCGAGGCCAAGCAAGAATGAGCCGGCCGGCCGACGGCCTAGCGCTACGGCTTGGGCTTCCGCGTGTGTTTTTGAATCGCCTCGCGAAGCAGATCGATCGTCTGCTGGTGGTCTGCCGAGCGTAGCTCTGGCTGAATGGGCGATTTCTCCCAGGGGTCGTTTTGCAAGTCGAAGAAGCGATCGTCGCCGTACAGTTTGTAGCGATGTGTCATCGCGAATTCGCCATCAAACGGTTTTCCATTGCGGCTATACCAACAATAGACCCAGTCGCGGGGAACGCCGCGCTCGCCTTTGACCTGGGGCAAAAAACTCCGGCCGTCGAGCGGCAAGTCGTGTGGTGCCGTCACGCCCGCCGTTTCGAGCAGCGTGGGAAACACGTCGGTAAAGTCGATCAGGTCTTCGCATACCGAGCCCGCTTTGGCTGTACCAGGCCAATCGATGATCAGCGGCACATGCGTTCCATTTTGTGTGAGCTTGCCTTTGCCACCCTGGTAGGGCTCGCCACGAAGCTTCGAGGTAATTTTTCCATAAGTGCCGTTGTCGCCAGTGAAGATCAACAACGTGTTGTCGCGTACACCGGCCTCTTCGAGTTTGGCAATCAGTTTGCCAACCATTTTGTCGGTGTAGTTCACCATATCGGCAAAGTGTCGTTGACTCGTCATATTGGCGCCGAGTTCTTTCGCATCGTCGCGCCGCGCATTGGGGTCCCAGTCGGGCGAGTCAGGCGTCGGTTCAAAAGGCCAGTGCGCTAACACCATCGGGTAGTACAGTAAGAACGGTTTGTCGCCCGCTGCGTGCTCGTCGATAAACTTACATGCAAAGTCGTTGATGATGTCGGGGCCGTATTGCCCGTCACGGAAGTCAAGCTCGTTGCCGTTGATCTCGAGCCCTGGATTGGGGTAGCGATTGGGCCGCCGCGTGAGTTGCCAGAGGCAGTGTTCATCGAAGCCGAACTTACCCGGTCCTTCGATTCCGCCGCCGAGTTGCCACTTGCCGGTGATGCCAGTCGCGTAGCCCGCCTCGCGGAGCACGTTGCCAAACGTCGTTACACTCGGATCGAGCATTCCGAAGCGAACATAATTCCGACTGTTGTAGCGGCCCGACATGATCTGCACTCGGGTGGGAGTGCAAATCGGCTGAGAATGGCAATTCGCAAAGTGCACACCTTGCCGGGCGAGTTTGTCGAGATGGGGAGTTGAGTACGACTCGCCGCCGTTGGCACCAATGCACTCGTAGCCCAGGTCGTCGGCCATGATGAGCACGATGTTTGGCCTCGCCGGGGCTTCAGCCGCGGTCGATTGCGAACCAATCAACAGAGCGAAGGTCGCCCCCGCGAAAATCAAGAAACGCAAATAACTCATCGCGAACTGCCTGTGGGGACGGCCGTGGTGAAAACCAGTCCGCATTATGCAGCAGACCCATGGTCCTGGTCCAGAAAATCTTGTGGCAAAAGCAAACGGGCGAGTTGGTTTACTTGCTGGTGAGATTCAGCTTCACGGCCCCGGCATTCTGCCAGTGCGAGTAGTTGGCGACTTCACACCCTAGTGTGGTTTCCGAGTTGTACTTGGCAGGAATCTTGCGGTCGGGACTGGTGACTCGAATCTTGTAAAAGCCACAGGGCATACCAGGCGTTCCGGATTTCTGGGCGATTCCGGCCATGCCGTCGGTTTCGGTGGTGCCCGTTCCCGAGGGCAAGTTCGATCCCACGAACGGCTCAGGATCGAACACGACTTCCGCATTGGGCAGCGGCTTGCCATCGAGCTTGACCTCGACGATGGCAGCCATTTGCCCGACTTTTGATTCTTTCCAGGCATTGATGCGAGCATCGATTTCGTCGGCCGTGATGCGACCATCGCCATCGGCGTCGACTGAGGCGATCGCTGCGCGCAGCGCACCGACGCGGTCGAATTCGTTGCCGCTAATTGCACCGTCAGCGTTGGAATCGTAAGCCTCGATGGCAGCCGCTCCGGCCGCAGACGAATAAGAGGGCTGGCTCACCCGTGCCGGCTTGCTATCGCAACCGGTGAGCAACAAACACCACCCGCCCATCACGCACGAAGAAAGGAAAAATCGAATCATGGATCGTTGATAACGGTTCAAGGGTGCATTCTGTTATGGCCTGGAAACAACTTCGCCATCTTCCCGATTTCCGAACCGCCAATGGACGATTGGCTCGATGTCGTAGCCGACACCGTCGACACTGCCATCGCACATGGCCATCAAGAAAACGGCGTGGGGACCGCCGAAGGCGTTTCGAACGGAGAGTCCTGGGGTATCTTGCCGCGGCTGATACGTGGCAGCATAGATTGCTTGGTTCGTCGGTAAGTCGGTCGTGCGATGAACATCAGTATCGTTGCTCACCGTCCAGCCTTGGTCATTATCTGGGTCGCCACGTTCAATATAAAAGTCGGGATTGAGGTATCTCTCGCCACACAAATACGTGTTGGTGGTGCCATCGACAATCTGTCGAAATTCAATCATAGAACTAGTGAAAATCACTCCAGTGGTATTGTTTCCCACGGAGTAGCCGCTGTTATTGGCTGGACTGTTGCCAACATTACAGGCGTAATCGGACCGCGCGAATGCCGCTGGATTGTCGGTATTGTTGAAATCCCATGCCGGCGAAATGGTGTTGCTGGGGCGCGAGGGGCAGATGAATGTCGGTACAACCGTGGGGATGACGACTTGAGCCATCAATTGCTGTACCTCAGCCGCTGGCCTGCCTTTGCCCATGTCGCGCAGCGGCGCCTGTTCAATCCAAGGCAAAATGTTGTAGTGCCAACCACCGGTTTGTTCTGTGCCAAAACCGAGGTTCGGATCCCCCGACCAGCGGTAATTCTTCGACCCGTTGGTGGGGAGATGTTTTTGCGAATCTTCGTGCAGCAGGCACCCCAGCGCAATCTGCTTGAGTTGGTTCTGACACTGAACCCGCCGCGCAGCCTCGCGAGCGCTCTGCACGGCTGGCAACAATAAAGCAACAAGTATGCCAATGATGGCGATCACCACCAGTAGTTCAACGAGTGTGAATGCCGAACGGGTTACCCGACGGCCATGTGCCGCACGCATACTCTTGCTCATCATAATGTGCCCTTGAGAGATTGCCATCCGAAGCGAACCAAACGGCCGAAGCGCGTCGCACCGCTGACTAATTTTTAGTGCCCACCCCCGATCATTCAATTCTAGCTGAAAGCGCTAAAAAATCCAGGCCTTTCGCTTTCGGGGGGGCGCCTTGTGTACGGGCGATGCGGGCACGCCACGTCGGTCTGGACATCCAACGGCAACGAGGCTGCGAAATGACTGGCTCGCCGCAACAGCATCGCGAATATCCCCTGACTTCCACCTTGTCTCCACTCTGCTCGTTTTCGACTTTATTGCGACTTGCCACTCTGCGGAAAACGATTGCGAGGGCATGACTTCTAAGTGAGGATAAACACGACACGCCTGTGAGGGTTGGTCGCACCAGCGAACAAATAACAAGCCAGACAGTCAACCGACGGCGAGGCGACCGATTGCGGCACGCGTCAATCAATGAAAGACTGCAAATCGGAGAGTTGACCTACGAACCAACACCGGGAGCCACAAGTGGAAAGCGAGCACAACACCAAAACCGACTTTACCATTCTGCACATCTCCGATCTCCACTTCGGCCCCCACTATGTGCCGCCAGTAGGCGAAGCGATGCTCGCGCTCGCGGGCGACTTGTCGCCCACCTATGTTGTCGTGAGTGGTGATTTCACGCAACGAGCAACGGTCAACGAATTTGCCGCGGCACGCGACTTTCTCGAACTGTTGCCCAAAGTCCCCACGGTCGTGACGCCCGGCAACCACGATGTGCCGCTGTATCGTGTGTGGGAGCGACTCACCAAGCCATACGCCAATTACTGTGAGGCGATTAGCGAAGAACTCGATTCGGTTTTGCACGACCAGCATGTAAGCATCGTGGCGTTGAATTCCACAGCACCGCTACGAGCGATTACGAACGGTCGCGTCGAATCAGCGCAACTCGATTTCGCGGAGCGGTCGTTCGCTGAGTCGCAAGCGGGCGCGTTGCAAGTGGTTGTTGCGCATCATCATTTTGCACCGGCACCCGACTACGAACGGTCCAAAACTATGCCTGGTGCGAAGAAAGCCGTCGACCGACTAGAGCGGTTGGAAGTCGACCTCGTTATGGGGGGCCATTTGCACCGCGCCTACATCGGCAATTCACTTGATATCTACCCCGGACCTGACCGACAGCATGGCATCATCATCGCACAGAGCGGCACCACCACCTCGCGGCGTGGTCGCGCTCGCGAGCGCGAGAAGAATTCGTTTAACATGATCCGCGTGACCGATCGAAACATTCGTGTGACACATTGGATGTACTTCTCTGACCTCGCGACCTTCGCGCCGATCAGCGAACATCTCTTCCCGCGTCGTCCGCGAGTCTATTGGGCATCGTCCGTCGCCAAGGGCACGACGACTCGAAGCGCCCGCGACGAGATTTCGAACGTAAACGGCTGATTCTCGACCATTTCGCCATCGATGAGAAATCGCAATTCGGGCGACGCTTCGACGACGATATGTCGAGCGCGCCGAACAGTCACGCGCGGGTCTTCGAGATAATTGCCCAGTAAGAATTCGGCCGTGAGCGTTGCGAGATCGAGCGGGGTGCCATCGTTGACCATGATTACATCAAGCCACCCATCGTCGACAACCGCCTGAGGCGCGACCCGCAAACCGCCAGCCGCAAAGGGACTGTTGGCGATAATCAGATTCCACAGATCGAATTGTTCGGCGTCGGCACCGTCGAATTGAATGCGAGTTGTGTAAGTCGATAACTCGCTCATCACCGGCAGCGCCGATCGTATGTAGCACCATGGTCCCCATCGCTGTTTGTCTTCGTCCTCGAGATTGTCGATCACACGATCGGTGTTGCCGGCGCTGGCCACCCCAGCGAAGTACCGCTTCTCATCGTTACCGCTCACACTTGCAACATCGATCTCGCGCAGCTGGCCGGTCGAAAGCAGCTCGACCGCCGCCGCTGCTTCGAGTGGAATCTGCAACGAGCGACAAAGGTTGTTGGCGGTGCCGAGCGGGACGATTGCCAGTGGTGGACGTTGGTCGCTCGCCATCATGCCGTCGATGATGGTTTGGATGGTGCCATCGCCACCGGCGGCGATGATGAGGTCCGACGTCTGGCACGCTGCGGTTGCCGATTGCTTGGCATCGTCGGGACCGCTCGTTTCAAGGGTTTCCAATGCGTCGGTGAAGATTTGTTGGAGCTGCTGAATGATGTTGGCTTGCCCCGACGCCGAACCCGCTTTCGGATTCGCGATGAATGTGACCTTCGTCGCCTCGGACAGAGCAAATTCTCGATTATTACCGAGAGTTGTGGATTGCATGGCAGCTAGCTACCTTTATGAAAGTTACTGTTAATATCGAGCGAGCTGGCTTGTGACGCCAGCGACGCGTCTTCGCAGTGCCACCCACTGCAAAGTCTGGGCCAATATTGCGACTGACCAAACGATTTGGTATTACTCACTGGCAACGGCGGCGCGACTGACGTAATCTGTGGGCTACCGTAATACCGCTACGCTGGCGTCCTTTCTGCTCGTTTATCGACCATGCCTCAAGTCGCCGGAGCCGTTTCACGCTATCCCGCTCGAGCGAGCCTAGCTTGGTTTTTTGGTCTGGTCGTTGTTAGCTCAGTACTGTTGAGTCTGCCGGCCTGTTCGGCCGATCCGAACCATCCGATTTCGTGGCTCGACGCCCTGTTCACAGCAACGAGCGCTTCGTGTGTTACCGGGCTCAGCGTGCGAAGCACGCCCCACGATTTTTCGCTGGTGGGGCAAGCCGTGATTTTGATGATGATTCAGATCGGCGGCGTCGGCATCATGACGCTCACCACGTTTGTGGTTTTTCAACTCGGCGCCAGGGGCAGCTTGCGGCAACGCAAAGTACTCGAAGCGACACTCGGCGCCAACGAGAAAGCCGACTTGCGAAGCATCTTGTGGAGCGTGTTGGGACTCACGGCCGTGTGTGAACTGAGTGGGTTTGTGTTACTGCTCTCCTACAACTTAGTCACCAGTGAGCGATCGCTGGCCGAAGCGAGCTGGTGGGCTTTGTTTCATTCGATCTCGGCTTTCTGTAACGCTGGATTCGCGCTGCAAGACAACAGCCTTTCGGACTATCGCGGCGACCTGTTTGTGAACGTCGTCATCATGTCGCTCATCATGGTCGGTGGCATTGGCTATCCCGTGCTGCTCGATTTGCTGCGTCGCCGCGGATCCGCCAGTTGGTCGCTCTATTGGCAGCAACTTCAGTTGCACTCGAAATTGACGCTGATCACGAGCCTTGTGTTGTGGCTGGTTCCGGCGGCGCTGTTTTTGGTGATTGAATGGGACAATGCCTTTTCGCAACTCCCCCTGGTCGTTCGTCCATTGGCAGCGCTCTTCCACTCGGTTTCGTCGCGTACCGCTGGCTTCAATACGATCGAAATCTCCAGTTTGAGTAGCGCATCGATCTTCATTACAGTGCTGCTCATGTTTGTCGGCGCGGGTGCGTGCAGTTGTGCGGGGGGATTTAAAGTGTCGACGGCCAGCATTCTTGTGCTCCGCGCCTGGAATACATTTCGCGGACGAACCCGCATCAACGCTTTTCGCCGCACGATTACACAAGAATCGGTCGAGCGTGCGACCGCCACCGCGATGCTATTTGTCACGCTGGCCGTGGCGGCGCTCACGCTGCTGCTGGTTATCGAAGAGCTCTCGCTCGACCAAGCGACCATACGAGCCGAGTTTCGCAATGTATTGTTCGAAGTCGCGTCGGCGCTCGGGACCGTTGGTCTGAGTACTGGCATCACGCCAACGCTGACGTCGCCGGGCAAATTGCTGATAATCGTCTTAATGTTCTTCGGACGACTTGGTCCGATATCGGTGTTTGCCGCGCTCTCGCGGAGTAGCGAGAACGAACCGCTCGAGTATTCGAGCGAGGAACCGTTAGTCGGTTAATCCGTTTCCCTCCATTCACTTGCAATCACAAAGACCACGAAATGGCCGAAACAAAACATTTTGTCGTAATGGGCCTCGGTTCGTTTGGTTCGGCTCTCGCGCGCCGATTGGCCGACAATGGCAACCGCGTGACGGGTGTCGACGCCAATCGGCAGACGGTCGAGGAGCTTAAAGATGTGCTTTACGAGGCGATCATCGCCGACGCGACCGACGCCGACGCCATAACTCACCTGCCGATCGACAAGGCAAATGGGGTGTTCATCAGCATGGGCGAAGACATCACGCGTTCGTTGCTGGCGACGCTGCACGTCCGCGATCGCAAGCCGCGCAATCTTGTCGTGAAGGGAGTGACCGCCGAGCATGGTCGCATCCTCAAAAGTTTGGGTGTCGACCGGGTGGTGTTTCCGGAAGCGGAAATGGCGATCACACTCGCCGATCGCGCGACGCGACCGAACATCATCGATTACCTGCCGATTGATCCCGAATACAGTTTTATGGAACTGAGCATTCCTGATTCTGTTGAAGGCAAGACGCTCAGCGAACTCAACTGGCGGCAGAAATACGAGGTGTGGGTCGTCGGCGTCAAAGACGCCCTCACTGGAAAACTACAAATGTTTCCCGACGGTGCCTTCCGACTCGCCAGCGAACAAATGCTGCTGGTGGTTGGCAAACAAGAGAAACTCGACGAACTGGCCGCGGTTCGGTAGGTAAGTCAGTAGCAACTTGACTGGTCGATGGCAATCACCCTTCGCGCTGGTCGACAAACCGATGTCCTTTTCCCTCAAACCGGGGGAGCGAGGCGGGGGGAGCGAGCGCGACTTCGATCTTCAAGCCAAGTTGCTTTTCGAGTTCGCGGGCGATTCGTGCTGGTTGGCTGAGACGGTCTTCGGCTTCGATGAACAACTCGTCCATCGAACCGCGTTTACGGGCGGTAATGCGGTATTCGACCACTTCGGGAAAGCTTCGCAGAATCTGATCGACGCTCGAGGGAAAGATATTGACCCCGCGAATGACCAGCATGTCGTCGGCGCGGCCCAGCACGCCACCTTCCAATCGCACAAAACGGCACGACCCGTCGACCGGCCAGCGCGGTCGCACCAAGTCGCCCGTGCGATAACGGATCACCGGCGCGCCGGGACGGCTGAGTGTCGTCAGTACTAACTGCGATAGCTCTCCTTCGGCGGCGTGTTCGCCCGATTCGACCGACAGGAACTCGGCGATGAAATCGCTCTCGGCAACATGGAGCCCAGAGCCATTTGCGTCGCCAAAGCCCCACGGACCGATTTCGCTCGCACCCGCGTGATCGACAACCGTGGCGTGCCAAGCTTCTTCGATTCGCTGCCTTACGGCGGGAACGCTCCCGCCTGGCTCGCCGGCGACGATGATTTTGCGGATGCCCAGCCGTGCGATGGGGACTTGTTGTTCGCGGGCTACCTCGGCAAGCCTTAGTGCATAAGTGGGCGTGCACAACAGCACGGTGGCACCGCTGCGTTCGATCAAGTCGAGCCGCGCTCGACTGCTGAGCCCACCTCCGGGAATCACCATTGCCCCACGAGCAATGAGAGCGTCGAACGCACTCCAAAAACCAATGAATGGACCGAACGAAAAAGCGAGTAGTGCACGATCGCGAGAGTCAATCTCGGCGGCGTCGAGGACATATTGCCAAATCGAAACCCACGACTGCCAGTCCTCAGGCGTGTCGAACACTGGCATCGGTCGGCCGCGCGTGCCCGATGTCTGATGGAACCTCGAATACTCGTGTTCGTCAAAGGTCAAATTCGTCGGCCTCGACTTACCGCCGGGGGGAAGCAATTCGTCCTTGGTGGTGAAGGGGAGTTCGCTCAGCTCCGCGATCGTCTCGAGCTGGTGGGGATGGCCCGATAATTTGTGTGCGTAGAGTCTGTTCGTCGCCCCAACCCGCGCGATCAGCCGGTTGAGTCGTTCGAGTTGCCACTGCTCGAGCGTTGCTCGATCAAGCGTGGCCATACGGAGACGTTGTTCGCGCGATGAAGACATGATAAGAGACTCGACGCGGGGGGAGAACGATTGCGTCTATTTGTTATACACAAATTTCGCGATGGCTATGCCTCTTTGCTCCAAGGCACATCGCCGCTGCCGTCGCGATGGTTAGCCACCCTAGCTAGCACGAACAACAGGTCACCAAGCCGATTGAGATAGATGATCGGCACATCTCGCAACTCCTCGCGATGGCCCAGCGACACTACCAATCGCTCGGCCCGTCGGCAGACGCAGCGGGCGACGTGTAAGTGAGCCGCCGAGCGTGTTCCGCCCGGCAAGACAAATTGCGTGAGCGGCGGTAGTTCTGCCTCGAACGCGTCGATAGACTTTTCCAGCAGTTCGATATGCCGGTCGGCGAGCAGTGCCGTCCCTTTCTCTTCGGGCGCAGGGGTCGCCAGCTCGGCTCCGATATCGAATAGATGATGCTGCACCGAATTCAGCAGCGTTTCAATATCGCTCGTGCCGAATGCCTCGGCCACGAGCTCAACGCGCGCGACTCCCAAGTCGGCATTGAGTTCATCGACGGTGCCGTAGGCTTCGATGCGCGCGTGATCTTTCGCAACGCGCGGTCCGCCAAAGAGAGCTGTTTCGCCCTGATCGCCGGTTCGGGTGTATATTTTCATGGGGACTCATGTGCGGGGATAAATGCTGCGGACACTCTGTATCCGCCATGATACGGAGCGGGCATGAATCGCCTAGTGCCACGGCTAACCGATCGTTGCTGACGCCGATGAGTTGCAATCGCTCGCCCGGATGATGACAATTAAACGGTCGGTGGCGACTCTACATCGACTTTTTGCGTAGATAAAACATTGACTCCCCTTGAAGGTGACTGCCATGAAGTACTCTCTGTTTGTTTGTTCGCTGCTGTCGGTTGTGCTGATGTTTCCTGCGGTCTTCGCCAAACAAGCCGCGGTCGCCGACAAGTCGCCCAGTGACAAAGCGGCTGAAACGCTAGCCGATAAGGCCGAAGCGATAACAAAGAAAGAAGCAGCCAAAGCGCAAGACAAAGAGAAACAAGCCGACAAACCTGAGCGCAAGACGCACACGGTCGTTGCGAATCCGCTGAAAATTACGACCGAGATCGAGGGCGTGTTTGTCGCCCGCGAAACAGCGGAAGTCGTGTTGCGTCCTCAGGAGTGGACTGACTTCGAAATCGTCGAGATCGTGCCGCATGGTCGCACCGTCAGCAAAGGCGAAGTGCTGGTGAAGTTCGATGCGGAAAAGCTCGACGAGCAGATCGAAGAACTCGAACTCGAACTGCGTCTCGGCGAACTAGCGATCATGAAAAGCGAGCAAGAGTTGCCCCGTGCGACCTTTGAGATCGAACGGCAGCACGAACAAGCGAAACGAGCACTTGCAGAAGCCGAGGCCGACTACAAAAAGTATCGCGAAATCGACCGCGACATGTCGCTCAAGAGCGCCGAGATGAACTTGAAAAGTGTTGAAACCAGTGTCGAGGGCGCGCGTGAAGAGCTTCGGCAGCTCGAGAAGATGTATGAAGCCGACGATCTGACCGAAGAAACCGAAGAGATCATCCTCAAGCGACAACGGGCCGCGGTCGAACAGGCCGAGTTCCGGCTCGAGTCATACAAGCAAAGCTACGATGAAACGGTCAATATCGACATCCCCCGGCGTGACATTCGAGAAAAAGAAGCTCTCGATCAAGTCAGGTTGCAGTTCGAGCGAGCGCAGACGGCACTCGAAACCGATCGCACCACAGGAAAATACAAACTCGAAAAAGAACGAGAAGCGCGGCGTACCGCGATCGAAAAACACGCCAAGCTGCTCAGCGACCGGGCCCTCATGGAGATTCGTTCGCCAGCCGATGGAGTTGTTTACTACGGCGGGGCGACCGATGGCGAGTGGGGCGAAACGGCGAGCCTGATTGGCAGCATGAGAAAGTATGGCGACGCTCCCACTGACAAAGTGATGATGACCATCGTCAAAACGAATCCGCTTTACGTGATCGGCACCATCGGCGAAGCGGCCCGCGCCGACGTAAAAGTCGGCCAGTCGGCCACCATCGAGACGGCTGCGGAAAATGGCCCCAAATTGTCGGGCAAACTGAAGGAGCTCTCGCCAGTTCCAGTGGGCGACAAAAAATACCGAGTCGAACTCTCGGTCGACAGCAAAGAAATTCCCGACTGGATTGTGCCCGGGCTTACTGCCAAGGCAAAACTCGTGACTTACGAAAACAAAAAGGCCCTGATAGTGCCGAAGTCGGCCGTCAAGAGCGAAGCGGGCAACGAAGAATCGAAATACGTGATGATCGACACTGGTGTCGACTCCAAGCCGAAGAAGCAACAGGTCACAGTCGGCAAGTCGAAAGATGACAACGTCGAAATCGTCGAAGGACTCGCCGCAGGCGACAAAGTCTTGCTAGCGGATGCCGATGATGAGGCCGAGAAAAATTAGCCTGACTGGTCCGTCAACTTCTTAAGGAGTGATTCCTTGAACTATAGATTCGATGTATTACCGGTCGCGATATTGCTCGCGGTCGTGCTCACACTGTCGGGCGATGTCGGCGTTTCGGCAAAGGAGCCTACGACCAACGACGAGCCGGCAGCTGCGGAAGTCGTGTTGTCGCCACTAGCGACCACCGGTCCGGTGCCAGAGCCGATCACGCCCCCCTCGCAAGCGGCGATCCGGGCGTCGATCGAGCGTGGGGTTCGTTTTCTGCTTGACGATCAGCGTCCCGAAGGTGCCTGGGGGAGTGCTGAACAGACCAAGGGCCTAAACATCTACGCTCCCGTTCCGGGTGCTCACCATGGGTTCAAGTCGGCGGTCACGTCGCTGTCGGTGATGGCACTCGTCGAAGCCCATCCGACACTCGACGTGGCGACTCAAAAAGAGGTCGACAAATCACTCGATCGTGCTCAAGAGTGGTTGCTCGAGAACGCCAAAAATGTTCGCAGAGCCGAGATGGATGCGATCTACAATACCTGGGGACATAGCTACGCAATTCAAGCCTTCGTGCGGCTTTATCGTCGGGCGGCGGGCAATACCGAACTCCAAGCGAGGCTCCTCGAAGCAACCGCCGTTCAGGTCGAGAAGCTCGAGCGATACAGCTTCGTCAACGGAGGTTGGGGTTACTACGACTTCGATCAGCACACGCAGTCGCCCGGCAGCAGCCCCAACAGCTTTACTACCGCGACCGGACTCGTAGCACTGCACGAAGCCAAGCAAATTGGCATCGACTTTCCAGAGAAGCTTATCAACAAAGCCATCGCCTCGATCGAACGGCAACGCAACCCCGACTTTAGCTACGCCTATGGCGAGTACCTCATGATGCGGCCCATGTATCCCATCAATCGCGCCGGCGGCAGCCTGGGTCGCTCACAGGCGTGCAACTATGCCCTGCGACTGTGGGACCATCCCGAGGTGACCGACGAAGTGATCAAGACCTGGCTCAATCGACTGTATGCCCGCAACGGTTGGCTATCGATTGGTCGCAAGCGCCCGGTGCCTCACGAGTCGCACTTCGCGGTGGCCGGCTACTTTTACTATTACGGTCACTTCTACGCGGCGCTCTCGATTGATCTGTTGCCCGAAGCAGACCGACCTCACTTTCAAGACCACATGGCCCACATCTTGTTGCCTTTACAAGAGAAAGATGGCAGTTGGTGGGACTTTCCTTTTTACAACTATCATCAGCAATATGGCACCGCGATGGCGGTTGTGAGCCTAACGCGTTGTCTGCACGATTAGCCACGACGTTACCAGCGCCACAGCGCCGTGCCCCACGACAAACCCGCGCCATAGCCACACATCATTAAGTGATCGCCCGCTTTGACGCGGTTGGCTTGAATCGACTCATCGAGCGCAATCGGAACGCTGCCCGCCGACGTATTGCCATAGCGATCAAGGTGAACAATCACCCGCTCGCGATCGATGCCGAGACTCTCGATACCCGCGTCAATAATGCGACGGTTTGCCTGGTGCAACAACCATAGATCGACCTGCCCCATGTCGACTCCCGCGCCGTCGAGTACTTGGTGGAAGGTGTCTTCGAGCAACCGCACCGCCCACTTAAAAACCGGTTTGCCATCCATTTTCAAACACCAAGGGCGATCGGCGTAGTCGCCCGGTTCAAACGGTTCGCGAATGCCACCGACTGGTCGATACAAGAGCTCGGTACCCGCACCATCGGCCCCAAGCGTATAACTCAGCAGCCCCTGGTCGTCGCGGCCGCTGGCCACCAGCACCGCTCCCGCGCCGTCGCCAAACAGCGGATAGGTTTTCTTGTCGGTCGGGTCCATCACCCGGCTGTTGCAGTCGGCACCGATCACAATAGCGAGTTTGCTGCAACCGGTCGCCACAAACTGGCTGCCGGTCACGAGTGCGTAAACGAAACCGGCGCAAGCGGCCGAGATATCCATCGCCGGACAGTTGAGCCCCAAGCGGTGCTGAACGGCCGACGCCGTTTGGGGCAACAAATAGTCGGGCGACAGGGTCGCGAGTACCAGCAGGTCAATGTCGCTCGTGTCGACCCCGGCAGCGGCGATGGCTCGCTCGGCAGCGGCAACCGCCATGTCGCTCGTGTGCATGTCGGGAGGGCAGTGACGACGCTCAAGGATTCCTGTCCGCTGTACAATCCAGTCGGCATCGAACCCCAGCGACGCAAGGTCGAGGTTCGTCACGACGTTGTCGGGAACGAAGCTACCGGTGCCAACAATTTGCACTCCGGGCAGCGAACGCAACGGGCCACGGCTAATGAGTTGCGAAGGGTCGTTCATGCAATCTGTCAAACTGGGCCCGTGCTACGAAAACCGCACTACGTTCTAGGGCAATGGATGGTCGTAAACAAGCCCGGCGGTCACGCCACCCGGCGACGGCGCTTGGGCTTAGGCAGGGCGTAGAGCCGGGCGTTGCCACGTTTGCCCGCATCCATCACCGCTCCCGTCTCACGCAACACATAGGCAATTCGCTGGGCCGCTGACCGCTCGATGACTAGCTGCTCGGCAAGCTGGCCGGTATCGAACGGACTCACCAGCCCCGGCGGGAGCAGCGCGAGCAAATCGCGAGGCTCCCGAAAGGTCGAGGTGTCGTGAACAGCAAGCAACTGCTGGTCGGCCACGACATGATCGCCCTTTCGCCAACGCCGCCGTCGTCCATGCCCCGGCACACGCAGTTCTTCGACGTCGATCATCGGGACTTCCATTGTCACTCGCCGGTGGGCGAACGCCCGCACAAAGTGAACGAGATGTTCAAACACATCGAGCGGGTTGCCTCGTTTGGGACTTTTGCGACGCGACACGACTTTGCCGCCGACCTTGTCGAGCCGCACGATCCATTTGCTGGCAACAATGGGCTTCACAACCAGCACTTCGTGCTTGGCCGCTAGCTTCACCACCTTGTCGCGAATCGAGGCCAGCCCCGCGTGTTGAACCTCGATCAACAGGTCGCCTCGGACGACATCGATGCGAAAGCGTCCCACACGAACTTCAACCTCACCTCGGCTGACTCCGTCGCCGGTCGCATAGTGTGCTTTGAGTTGTTGGTGAAGTGAAGTTTCCATCAGCCTGCTAGCAATGGGGCGATCCGATCGCTGCAAGACTAGCACGCATTGAATTTTAACGCAGCGCGAGCTGCGAGCACCCCTGGAGCCGGGTTCGCTAGAATTCGGGGCGGCTTCGCTAGCGCTCTGAATTTACCCGTCATTTCCGCCTATGCAGGCATGACACGCGGGAATGACGGACACCCTCAATTTACATTTTTCTCCTTCCACATACTCACGCGCTTGCGCGTCGTGCTTGTAACTAGAAGCTGCCGCTGAGGAGGGCCTCGGTTTCGTCGGTCAGCCGATCGATTCGCTGCAGCATCGTTGCTCGCAAGCTGCCGAAGGTGTCGAACAGTTCGGGGCCGAAGAGACCAATCACTCCCTCGGCGAACGTACGATTGAGCTCGTCATTGATGCCGCGTATCGGGGGTGTTTGTGCGAGTGGTTTGACGATCAACGAGAGTTCGAACGGACTCGGCCGAGCAGTGCCGGTGGTGGCGAGCGGGTCGTGAGCGAAACGGGCGATGTCAACGAACTCGACAAACGTAGCGAGCAGGTGGTCGGTAATGGTCTTGTATTGCGAAATGGTGCTGCGCACTAACTGCGCTTTTTGCAAAGCTTCGTGCGACGCGTTGACTTCGCCAACAAGGCCAATCGCGCGGCGACTGGCAAGCCGTTGGCCCACAAGCATGTTCTCGCCGATGGGTGAATTTTTTTGTCGGCGGTGAAAATTGTCGTGAGCGGCAAACAGCGTGGCCACGGTCCGAGTGAGAACTTCACTCGCGTGAATCTCGAGCATCAGTCGCACGAGTCGGTCGCCAAAGTCACACTTGCTCGCTCGAGCCGAGCGGTCATAAATGCCGAGGTCAAAGTCCCAAGCATCGAGCCGACTCCGCGACGCCGACCACATCGTTGCAATCGTTTTCGCAGGGAGGTTGGCTTGCTCAGTAATCAGCTCACGACCATGGCAAGCGACCACGGCAGCCAGGTCAATTGTTTCGAATATTGTCATCAAGCGAGCACTTTGGGATTACATCGGTCGACCGCGAAAACGACGCCAGCGACCGGAGTCGGGGGACAAGACTCCGGTCGCTGGGCATCGCATCGGGGGAGGGAGGATTGAAAGTGGGAGATTGCACTTGGTGTGCCAATTCCCTCGAACCGACCGAATAACAGGGCAAAATGGCCCCTGGCGGGTTTTGGGCAACCGACAAACGTCGCCATTGTGCCACACCGCTCGGCGGTGCCCGTCTCCAAAAAGCAACGTCATCGAGGATGAAGGATGATCGCTGATCGCTCGGCTTTTGTTCTGACCGTTTTGTCCACGAAACAGCCAACACGATTGGAGGGGACAAAACCCCGATTTTTGTCTCTCGCCGAAATCGCAAAACCGCCTTGTTTTCCAGTCGATTTCGCACATCGCCAGTGAATTTCGTACCTGGGTTTTGTCTGACCAGTTGGTGACGTTTTTGACAAAACCCATTTTTGAGAGTGGAGTGTGGAGTGTGGAGTGGGGAGTGGGGAGAGTCGAGAGGAAAGGATTGGTAGCATGGGCGTCCCCGCACGTACGACGCAGCATCCAAGAGCCGTGCCCGTAAGGGTTCGGGTGAGTTGAGTTTCAAGTTGTCAGTTGTCAGTTGTCAGTTGTCAGTGGGCGGTGGGCGGTTTCGCCGCGCGAAACAACGCTTCTATAAAGTCGACGCTCTTGTTGCCCTCTGCCCTCTGCCTGCTGCCCTCTGCCTGCTGCCCTCTGCCCCGGCTGACACCCTCTGGCTTGTATAACAGTGTTTGTCGAACAGAGTTTCATGCCCCCTTTCTACCACACCGCGCGGCCAATTTCGACAACAAAATTTGGCCGTTTTGAGCCGACAGCGCTAGCTGCGGGTAAGGCAACCAAAGCGAGACAACGCACGATCGACGCGACCATGCTAGCGTACATCCCACGTCATTCCCGCGCAGAGCGTATCCTGACGTATATACACAAATGAGTTTTGGCCGAAGGCCTTGCGACACCGTAGACTAGGGCAACGCCCTAGGAATCAGGAAGGCATTGATTCGTTTGGCCGAAGGCCATATTTAACCAGCAAGGCATATCGGTTGAGTTTGGCTTTCAGCCAAAGTGGGTTCG
>JBGSWC010000054.1:0-3947 GCA_041752635.1 Pirellulales bacterium
CCAGCCGCGAAACTCACAAGCACCGAGTTGAGCGGTTGATCTTCAATATACTGTTGAGCCGACTGCTCATAACTGCAACTCTCATTCGAGTTTGAGCGGGGAGTGGTCGTAGCCATCGTGAATTCTCCTTTTCATGGAATCAATGCAAATTGGTCTTAGCGACCACGAACGAGCAGGCCGACAACGACGCCGACAATGACACCCGTACCGAGCGCGACAGCCACTGACTCCATCGGATGTCGCTTGACATAACGCCCTGCTTGAGCTTGACTCTTGGAGAATTGGTCACGAACTTGAGTGACTTTTTCGGTTGCGGCATCGGCGTATTGCTTCGCGGTTTCTTGTGCTTGGCTGAGCCAAGGCTTCATGCTGGCGTCAAGTTGGCCGAGAGCCTTCACCACGGAATCATGGGTTTCGCCCGTCTTGCGCTGCAGCATGCCGACGAACTCGTCGACATTGCCTTCAAAAGCTTTCAGTTCGTCATCATTCAGCTTTCCCCAACGCTGCTTGACTTTGCCCTTGAGTTCGTTCCAGCCACCTTCGATTTGTGTTTGTTGAGACATGTTTGGTGCTCCTTGTGTAGACGTTCGCGGTTGCGAGAGTAGTTGACCTTTCGATGGCTTTCGAAGGGAGCAAATGCCGCGCCGGGCGAGCAAGTCGCCAAGAATCGTCAGTCAAAGTGGCCTGCTGAGCGAGAGAAAGTCCGCTAGCTGGTCGCCGCGACGACAGAGTGGTCGTTCGTGAGACAATCGCCGCGAACTGCTGGCGGGTTTTCGGTCGCTAGCGACGCGATGTCGTTGGGCACGAGCTTTGCGGTACTTGCCAGCTAGTCTAAAACCTTCTAGTCACAGTTCAACGATCACTGTGCGAGCCGACAATGACGACTGCGGAATTAACCAGCGCTATATCTGATAACGAAGCAGCAGCATTGCCGAACGATGGGGGGCAACGCCCCATACGCCGCCGTAGTCATCGTCGCTGGCGTCGCGAAATGCTGGCGACCCAGAGTCGAGTGCGTGATTGCCTCGTGGTACTGACAATGCTCGCGGTTTTCTTGGCAATGTATTTCGCCAAGGCGGTGCTCATGCCGATTACTTTGGCCGTGATGTTGAGTTTTGTGCTGCGCCCGGCAGTTAACTGGCTCAAGCGGCTTGGTATGCCGAACATAGTTTCGGCCACTGCCATGTTCGCCGGCTTCAGTGTGATTGTCGCATCCGGTGTCATACTGCTGGTTGATCCCGCCACCAAGTGGCTATCGCAAGCCCCCAGCGATTTTGCCGAAATCAAAGACGAACTTACCACATTGATTAAACCGCTGGCCCAATTGCAGCAAGCGACTAGCGAAGTCAACGACATGACAAAGGCGCCGGGCGAGGAAGAGCCGGTCGCCGTTCGTATCGAGCAGCCCGCGCTAACGAACCAATTGATGACGTCGACCGGCAGCTTTCTGGCGAGCGCGACAATCACGTCGGTGCTGTTGTTTTTCTTGCTCGCTGGCGGCGATCAGTTTCTCGAAAAAACAGTCAAGTCGATACCAACGTGGCGCGGCAAACGGGACGCGGTCGCTTTGTTTCGCGATCTGCAATCGCAGATATCGATCTACCTCGGATCGATTACGCTCATCAACATCGGGGTGGGTGTCGTGATTGGCGTGGGGCTTTGGCTGATGGGCATGCCCAACTCGCTGTTGTGGGGCGTCATGGCGGCACTGCTCAATTACATTCCCTTTGTCGGCTTGTTCGCCGGCACCGCGATTGTCGCACTTGCCGCGATTGCCACGTTCGATAGCTTTGGTTACGCGATGCTCGCCCCCGCGATTTACTTGGCCGCCAATGGAGTCGAAGCCAACTTCGTCACCCCGGCGATACTTGGTCGATCGATCAACCTGAACCCGGTGGTGATTCTGCTCTCGGTGTTTCTGTTCGGCTGGATTTGGGGCATCGTCGGCGTGTTTCTCGCCGTGCCGCTATTAATCACGATCAAAATCGTCAGCGACGCCAACGAGTCGCTTCACCCGGTGGCCGTTTACTTGGCGGCTTCGTAGGTAATACGATGCGACGCGTTAGCAGTACGGCTAACAGCGGGGTTTCCGCTTGCGACCAGTAGGCTTGAACATCATCGCAACGCGCGACAAAGATTCGACGAGCGCGTCGACATCGTCGGGCTGGTTGTAGAGGTAGAAGCTGGCCCGCGTGCTCGCGTCGACGCCGAGCCAATCGTGCAATGGCTGTGTGCAATGGTGCCCGGCTCGCACCGCAATGCCGTCTTGGTCGACGATCTGTGCCACGTCGTGAGCGTGTGGTTGATCGAGCACAACGCTCACGAGACTCGCGCGAAACTCGGGAGTTGGACCAAGGATTCGGAGGCCTTCGATTTCTCGCAGCCGGTGATAGGCGTAGTCGACGAGTGAGTGTTCGTGGTTGGCGATGTTGTCGAGGCCAATCGCCGTGAGATAGTCGATTGCCGCGCCGAGTCCAATCGCCGGCACAATCGGCGGTGTGCCCGCCTCGAACTTCGCAGGCAAGCCAGTCGGCGTGAAACCATCGAGCCTCACTTGGTTGATCATGCTACCCCCACCCATGAAAGGGGGCATCGCATCGAGCAACGTGTCTTTGCCATACAGCACACCAACGCCCGAGGGCCCACACATTTTGTGTCCGCTAAAGGCCAAAAAGTCGCAGTCCCATTCGGCGACGTTCGTCACCGAGTGAGGCACACTTTGGGCCGCGTCGACGAGCACCACTGCCCCCACCGCATGCGCCCGAGCGACCACATCTGCCACCGGGTTGACGGTGCCGACTGTGTTCGACACGGCCGTCAGGGCGACGATCTTTGTCCGCTCACTTAGGACTTCGTCCAAGCGATCGAAATCGAGCCGAGCATCGTTGGTGAGCGGAATGTGCCGAATGCTTGCGCCGGTTCGTTTAGCGACTTGGAACCAAGGCACCAAGTTCGAGTGATGCTCCATCGGCGAGAGCAGAATCTCGTCGCCCGGACCGAGGTTCGCATCGCCCCAGCTACGGGCCACGAGATTAATGCTGGCGGTGGTGCCCGAGGTGAAGACGATCTCGTGATCGAACTTCGCACCGATGAACGCCTGCACCTTCTGGCGAGCCGCTTCGTAAGCATCGGTAGCCCGTTCGCTGAGTACATGAATGCCTCGATGGACATTGGCGTAGTCGTGCTCTTCACACTTCCTCATCGCATCGAGCACAGCCGTCGGCCGCTGGCTGCTGGCCGCGCTGTCGAGAAACACGAGCCGACGATCGCCATGCACCCGCTGTTGCAGAATGGGAAAGTCGTCGCGGAGCGAAGCAGGCAGCATGGAAGTCATGAGTGATGAACGATGAACGATGTGCGTAGTCCTCTATATTCTGCTTGCTGCCCTCTGCCCTCTGCCCACTTACTCAACTACCGGTGAGTGCAGTGCCTGTTGCACGACTCGCCAGCCGAGCAGACAGCACTTTTGTCGGTTGGGTGTGAGCTTCGCACCAAACAGGTCGAGCATGTCGGCCGCCGCGAATTGCTTTACTTCGTCGGTCGTCTTGCCGTGCAGCCGTTCGAGCAACATGCTGGCCGACGCCTGGCTAATGACGCAGCCGGTACCGTTGAACCAACAGTCGCAGACGCGGCCCTCGTCGTCCAGTTCAAGTTCAATGCGAACAACATCGCCGCAGAGGGGGTTTTTGTCTTCGTGAACGTGTGTTGCCGTTGGCAGCGAACCCTTATGAAATGGGTCCTCGTAATGGTCGAGAATGTGCTCTTGATAAATGTCTTCGTCGTCGCGATTGGTGGGGCTAGGCATAACAATACTGAGCATGGCGGGCGCAAGTCATTAGTGGTGTTGTACTTGCAGTTTACGTGCGAGCCCCAACAGCGACAACGGTGGCGGCGTATTTCCCCTCCGCCGCTGGCAGCGCTCCGAAGTGTTGCCACTTCGACTACGA
>JBGSWC010000055.1:0-13319 GCA_041752635.1 Pirellulales bacterium
CAAACCGAAACGCTGGGCCGATTCGACGTCGGGAGTGGCTCCGTCGACGCTGATGATGGTTTGCACCCCCAATTGACGAAGCTCGGCGAAGGCCGAGTCCCCAGTTGGCAGTCCGCCCGAGAGGACTTTTGGGTGAATCTGCACCGCATTCGGCAGGTGTTTCGCCTCGAGTCGCTGAGGTTCGGGCGACGACGAGTCGAGCGTCGTGGCGGTACGCGAGCAGCCGACGCAAACAAACACAATCGCGGCAACGGAAATCAGGTGGTGCATGGCACGGCAAACGAGTGACTGATGGCACTCGTCATGGTAGCCGTTTTCTCTGGCGTGTGCAGCGAAAAGTTGCCGGCTCAAGCTTCGATCGACAAGCTCTGTGAAAGAGTCGCGATGCCGGCGTGCGGTGCCGGTACGATCACCGGCTTTACGGGCGCCGACCTCGTGTTGGTAGTGCCGTCGGTTGAATCTTTGGCGATATGTTCGCAAGCAAGTCGCCACGTATCGCGTTGGAATTCGAGAATCCGGGTCACATCGGCCAGTTTTTCGCGGTCGGCATTGACGTAGACCGACGTCAGATTGCGGTACAAGAAAGAGTAGAGCTGGGCGAGCTTGGCATTGATGTCGTGATCGTCGTGGCGAACGCCGGCGATCAGTTCTTCGACGATTTCCATCGCCCGCAGTAAGAAGCTGGTCGCGTTGCCTTCGTTGTTGTCGGCATACTGTTGATCGGCTTGGCGGACGAACCGAATGGCGCCCTCGACCAGCATCAGGTGCAACTGAGGCCCCGACGCAGTAAGGATTTTGGATTCGAGGTAGTCAGATCGGCCGGCACGATTCATTGCAAGCACCTAAGAAAAAACTAATGGATGGAGTATTTGTTTGATCGACGTACTAATCACGCCGCGTAGTCAATGGTGTGAATGCGGTAATCGACTCGACAGCCGACAGGTTACTTTGGATCAGAGCAATTGTCTCTTCGAGCTTGTAGAATTCGCTCAGCAATCGCGCTCGTTGGCGATCGAGTTGTTCGTTGAAGAAGTCAATCCGCTGTGTGTTCGATTCGATAATGCGGCTCAGCGATTCGGAACGCGCCGATATCAATGAGTTCGTACCGCCGGCGAGTTGATCGACCAGCGTGTTGACGCGGGCCACAACACCGGTCGATTCGGCACTAAAGAAGCGTTCGACGTCGTTCGGTTGTGTTGCGTAGACGTCGCGAAATTTTGCGGAATCGAATGCGAGTTTCCCATCGGTGTCGAGGCTGATGCCGAGCGATTCGAGTGACGTGATCGACCCGGCCCCCGAGATTCGTCCCGACAGAATACGCGCCAGGTCTGATTCGATTCGCACGACTTCGCTTCGTCCGAACAGAATGCCGGTGGTGAGATCGTCGGCATTGAAGTCGGTTAGGCCGTCGAGCGTTGTTTGCAGCGAGTTGTAGGCGTCGACAAAGCTCTGGGCGGCGTTCACCGCTGGCTGCGAGTCGCTTGATACGGTCACAGAAATCGGCGCGTCAGTCGCTTGCCGAGCTGTGAAGCGAACGCCCGACACGATGTTCTCGAAGACGTTATCGGTCGAAGAGGTAATGATGCCCCCCGCGCCGCCGAGCTGCGCGAGTGCGTCGCGGCCCTCGCTAGTTTGGGTAAAGGCAAGTCCGGCATTCGAGCTGCGGACGAGTAGCTGATTGGCTCCACCCGGCGTAGCGGCGGTGAGCACCAGCCGATAGCCGGTGCCATCGAACAGCGATTGAGCGTTGATACCCAGGCGACTGTCGTTAATGCGTTGGGCGAGGGCCTCGATGCCGGTGCCACTGCTTGCGGCGGCCGAGAACAAGGCGGCGCCGTTGATCGTTTTTGTCGCTCCGGTCGAGCTGCTTGTCTTGGCGATGCCGAGTTCTGCTGCCGAGGTGCCGGAGCCGAGGTCTTCGACCGAGAACGAGCCGGTGCCCCCCGAGTCGTCGGTCAGTTTGATTCCGGTGCCTGCCGCGCTGATCGAGGCCGTGACACTTGCACCCGAAGCAACCGAGGCCGAGTTGATGCGCTCGATGACGTCGGCGACGGTGAAGGCCTCGTTGCCTGCTTCGCCGAGATTGACGATGGTCTCGACGCCCGTAGCGTTTGTGATCCGAAAGATGCCCAGCGAAACGCCTAGGCCACCACGGAGTCCTGACAGCGGAATGTTGCCGGCACCGGTCGACAGCGTGCTGAGGTCGACCTCGAGTGTGTTGCGACCGTCGATGATTTGTTCGCCGGCACCATTCGTGGCCGACGAAGCGCCCAGCAAATGCAGGTCGGCGGCGGTGGTGCGTCCCGAAACTTCGGCAACAGACAGTGTGCCGGTGCCGCCCGCTTTGTCTTCGAGCACGATGCCATCGCCCGTGTCGTTGAGGCGGGCTTCGACGTTGGGCAGCACGTTGTTGATCGCGTCGATGACGTCGCCGATTGTTTCAGCTTCGCTGCCCGACGTATCGAGCCTCACCGTCACGGCGAGTCCCGACGAGTCGGTCACACGGATGCTGCCCAATTGCACACCACGCCCACCATTGAGCGAGCTGAGACGAGTCGACTGGCTGATCGTCTGGCGACCAAGCGACCCGCTGTCGACGCTGTCAGTGGCGGTGTCGATGGCGATACCAAGCGATTCGGCCGTGTTGTTGGCGTCGGCCGACGCGATGGTAAGGTTGCCACCACCTCCCGAAGTGTCGGTCAGCGTAATGCCATCGCGCTGGCTGTTGATCGTGGCCGTGATGCTGGTGTTGGCGGAGTTGATCGTGTCGATGATTTCGCGCAGGGTCTCGGCGCCGGCAAGGTCAATTGTATCGGAGCCACCATTGCGATCGGTGAGCGTCACTTGTCCGAGCGTGCCGAGCCCTTGTCCGCCACTCAAACTCGACGTGAGCGTGTCGCTGAGCCCACCGATGAGTCGCGCGCCGGTGACGATGCCGGCGACGGCGACCGTTGTGAGCCCCAAGTCTTCGGCCGCCGTGCCAGTTCCAACACTGGTAACGGCAAACGTTGTCGCACCGCTGGTGAGATCAGTGAGTTCGAGTCGGCGACCATCGCTCGCGATGGCTGCCGTGAGTTTTGAGTTGTCGGCGGCGTTAATCGCGTCGACGACTTCGCCGATTGTAGCCGAGTCGCCCAAGTCGATCGACAATACCGAGCCATCGGCCAGTGTCACCTCGATATCGTCGACACTGTCGCGTAATAACACTCCGTTGCCATCGTTCAGCCGGCTAAGTTGGGTGCCAGCGTGTAGATCATAGATATCGCTGCCAATGGCGGAGTCGGCCGCGACGTTAATCCCAGCCAGTCCCAAGCTCGCGGCCGTCGTTCCGGTGCCAACTTCGCGGACACGAAAGTTACCGCTTCCGCCTGAGTTGTCGGTGAGTTTGATGCGGTCGCCATCGACCGACGCAGTGACATCGATATCGGCAGCGTTGTTAATGGCTTCGATCACGTCGTCGATCGAACGCGCAGTGCGGAGATCAATGGTGGCGGTCTCGCCATCGCGATCGGTAATGCGTAGGCTCCCTGGAGTGAAGCCCACACCGCTATTGATTTCGCTTAGCGAAATCGTTTGGTCAATTTGGCCACCAATCCGCAACGACAGCGAGCCAGTGCTGGGCAGAGTTTCGCCCTCGGCAATCGTGGTGCCCGCGAGTGAGTGGGCACTGGCGAGCTGAAGCGGTGTGATCTGATAGCTGCCGGCGGTGGGCGACGCGCCAGCGATTCGTGTTGCCGAGAGCGCTTGGGTGTTGTTCGACGTGACGGTCGTGGCCGAGTAGACGCTGGATTGGCCGAGTTGGCGCGACGAGAACTGCAGCCCCAAGAGCAGCGTTGACACTTGGTCGAACGCTGCGCGTTCGCCTTCGAGATCGCGATTGCGCGATGACACCAGATCGCGCCGCCGCCCGGCGACGGCAATCAATTGATCGACCGTATCCTCAATGGGGATACCGGTGATGAGTCCGGTGCTGGATTGGATGGCAGACATGCTGGCGATCGACGACTTATCGGGTTTGAGCCGCTCAAGGTTAGCTCACGCGATCGGGCGAATCGGCGAAACTTTTCTAATTGCGCAGCCTCTTTCGAGTTATCGGCAAATGGCCCACAGGGTCGCGAGTCTTTTCGCCAAAGGGTGCTAGCAGTGCCGATTAGAAGAGCTGTAGGGCCCTGCCCCTGCGCACGCTTTAGCAGTGCGAACTTGACTATCGATTTCAGCAGATTTGCAAACCGCAACGATGTCGAAGACGGGCAGAATGAGGATGACAATCGATATCGGAGCTGCTGTTGCGATGGCCCAGGCTTCTTCAAGAATCTTTGTCGTTCGGTTTCCTGAGAAATTGCCGATTCAGTGAGTTCGGCAAAAGGGTGATTTGGTTGTTCCAGCACCTTCAATGTGGCGAATGCGATCCCCCCGATCTCCCTTAATAGACGAGTTCGCCAGCAATGTGCTGTTGGTATTGCTCGAGAGTCTTCGCGACGTCGGTCGGTTCGTGTGCCCCCCTGTCGCAGCAAAAAGAACGCCACGACAGTATTAAGAACGGGCAGCAAACCGCCGCAGCCAGCCCGCCAAATCAGCGAAAATTGGCTCCGCATCCGACTCAAATTCAAATGTATGGGCCGACGAAGGGTAGTCGAGCAGTGTTTTGTCGGCCGAGGCGAGCCGACGAAAGTAGCCAATTGACTTGGTATTGTTGACGATTCGGTCGCGTCCCGAGAGCATCATCATTACCGGCGTATGCACCCAAGGGGCCGATTGGCGAGCCCACTCGGTCATGGCCCAATCTTCGCGAGCGAACCGCACTGTGATATTCCGCAAGGTGAGCGGGTCGTGACGAATGAACTCTTGCCAGCGAGGCGAATCGGTGAACAGCGACGGGTCTTGCAGCGGAATCTCGACCTGCTTTTCGTTGACGCCCAACGCACGAGAGACACGAAGCCCCATTCTCTTGCCGACTCCGGGCTGTTGTTTGGCATAGATGCCGGGGCAAATGAGCCCAATTCCGGCCAACAAATCGGGGCGCGCGCGGGCGACCACCGGAGCGATCTTTCCCCCCCAACTAATGCCAAGCAGTACCAGCGGACCACCGCCCGCGATCGATTCGAGATAGGTCACAATGTCGGCGACCCAAGTCTGCCAGCAGTCGATGTCGCCACGCCCGGCTGGATTGAGGCCCGAACCGCGTCGGTCGAGAAAGTGAACGTCGAAGCCGTGGCGAGCCAAGTAGTCGCAACTTGCGTCGTACCAACCGGCATGGCTGATGATGCCGTGCAGCATGACGACCCGCGCGAGCGGCGGTTCGAGTGCGTGCCACCTTCGCACAGCCAGGCGGGTGCCGGGCGTTGGTTCGTACCATTCTGTTTTGGCAAAGACGGAGTGCATCTTGTAACTCTAACCCCTGGTTACGCCCGGCAACCTAATGAACTTGTGCGGGCGACCGAGATTAGATGTTTGCTGTTCGTCACAATCAAAACGGCTTTCGAACAAACTGTGAGCCGAAATCGATTTCGACTAAAGTACGGCGAATTCGGCCCGTGCTCTGACGAGCGGCTCGAAACGTTCGCGACTCATTGTGACGCCGAGCCCCGGCAACTTGAGCGCGGGGGCGACGCCGCCGTAGCCGAAGGTAACGTCTTGGTCGGTGGGCAGCACCTTGAGCACATGGTGATCGTACGAGCCTTCAAGGTAGCGAATGCCAGCGACCGATGTCGCCCAATGGCGTCCCGCCGCCGAGAGGATGCCCGATTCACCAGGGTGGCAGCCAAGCTGGTAACCAATGCCATGCTGCCGCGCGAATGCCGCGAGTCGCAGGCAATTGATAAACCCGCCGCACTTACTTATTCGCAGGTTGAACAGATCGCACACACCCAACTCAATCGCCCGCGCCGCGTCGATGCTCGACGTGAGCGACTCGTCGAGCATCACCGACACCGGCAACTCGTGTTTCAGATGAGACAATTCGGCGAGCTGTTCGTGAGCGACCGGTTGCTCGACGCAACTAATGCCAACCGTTGCCAACTCAGCGAGTCGCTCAGCCAATTCGTGTGGTGGCCATGCCTCGTTGGCGTCGATTCGCAGGTCGACACGAGGACCAATCCAGCGGCGAATCGTCCGCAGTCGCGCTGCGTCAGTGTCCGCTTCGCTGCCAACTTTGACCTTGCATTGCCGAAAGCCCCAAGCTCTCATTTTGAGCGCCGACTTCCAGAGCTTGCTGGCGTGTTCGGCGTCGATGGTGGTGCTATAGCGAACCTTGTTGCTGTGCGAGAGAATTGGCTTCGCCTCAGCAACGTGATCGGCCACTGAGCCGACTGGTTCGCCAAACTGCCATCCGTAGGCATCGAGCAGGCTCATTTCAAGTGCGGCCCTCAGCGAATTCATCCCACAGCCACGCGGGTCGTTGGCGCTGGGTGGGGGGATCAGTCGGTCGCAAATCTCAACGACGCCGGGCCAGGATTCGCAGGGTGACGCGAGCCATTCACTCAGTGGCAACCCCGCAAGCATTTGCAGGCAGCCAGCGGGAGTTTCGCCCGTCACATAGTCGCGAGGTACGCCTTCGCCCCAACCGATGGTGCCGTCGGCGAGCGTGCATTCAATGAACAGGTTCTCGCTCGAATGCCGGGTGTGCGAGGCGTGCCGAAAAGGTTTCTTCAGCGGCAGTTCGGCGATGTAGGCGGTGATTTTCTTGACGCGCATCGCGGTGTTTCAGGTCGAGCTTTTGCCAGTGGTTTTACCAGTGGCCTCATCGAGCGCTTCGAGAATGCCTTGTCGAAAGTCGACCTTTGGGTTGTAGCCCAACACTCGCTTGGCTTTCGCGATCGAAAAGTCGAGATTGAGCGTCATGAACTTGATGCGCGCACCGGTCAACAGGGGAGCTTCGGTTGCGCCGCGCAGCTTTGCGAGCCGCTCGATTGGCCTGACGGCCAAACGAGCGAACCACTCGGGCACGTGCTTCGGGTGGGGTTTGCCCAAATAGTCGGCAATCGTATTGATATATTCTTCGCGCGTGACTAACCGGGCGTCGCGAATGTTAAAGGTCTCGCCGATCGCGTCGTCGCTGCGTAGCGCGAGCACGACCGCGTCGGCCAAGTTGCCAACATAGACGTTGTTGAGCAGCTTGTCTCCCTTACCGATGTACTTCATCGAGCCATCTTCGAGTTTCTCGATCACACGTGGAACCGAGTGGCGTTCGCCCGGCCCATAAATGAAGCCTGGGCGCAAGATCACCGCTTTCAAGCCACGCTGGTCGATGTGCCGGTTGATCAGCACCTCGGCTTCCGCTTTTGTCTTGGTGTAACCATCGAGGCCCGAGAGGTCGGGGGGGGTCGTTTCGTCGGTACCAAAATGGTGGCGAGCCGGATAAACGCCAAGCGAACTGATCTGAATCCAGCGTTTGAATTTCGGACTATTTTCGGCGGCGATGAGCATGTGCTCTAGCGCTACGACGTTGATGGCGCGATACTTCTCGGCCGGTCCCCAATCACCAATATGGGCCGCACAATGCACCACATGATCGACCCCTTCGATAGCCGACGGCAACGATTCGGGATCGGCCAAATCGGCAGTGAAAAATTCGACATCGACTCCATCGAGTGGGCTGCGATTCGAGTCTTTGCGGACCATCGCCCGCACACGGTAGCCATGCTCGCGAAGCGTTTTGGCGACACGAACTCCGACAAGTCCTGTGCTACCGGTGACGAGAACGAGTTCAGTTGACACGATGCGGCCCGTCTTGCGTGGTGCTCGATAGTGCGGCTCGGTATTCGTGTGGCGAATCTACGAGGCAACGCGGTGGGTGATTGACTCGTCGACGCGTGGCAGCTTTTCAATAAAGTGCAAGTCGCTCGTGAGACAGGGATGCTTGAATTCCTCGAAGTTGCCCCGCTCTCGACTCCGTTGCTGGCGTAATGCCGACCAAGTGCCGGTTGGTATCTCATGTATCTCGATCGCCTCGATGCGGCCGGTGCGACACTTGTCGCCGTATTCGAGGTTGATTTTTTCGAGTCGCCGTTGCACTTCTGCGGCGAGCCGCGAGGTACAGTCGCTATGCACACCTGGCTCGAGCAACAGATTATAGCGAGGGCGATTTTCCATCGTGGGAGCCAATGTGAACGAACACGAAGGAAGATCGAGTGCCGCGAAGCTTTCTTTCATCGCCTGCACCACTTGGTACTCGCTGAGCTTTTCACCGGTGATGCTCGAGAAGTGGCGACCTTTGTTCATGAAACTCATGAGTGGCGACTCACCCTGGTATCCGTCACAGCGCACCACATCGCAAATGTCGTAGCGATAGAGTCCGGCATCGTTGGTGAGCAACAAGAAATAGTTCTTGCCTGGTGTCAGCTCGTGAGCTTCGAGCACCGTTGGATTATCGGTGCCGTATTCGTCTTCGGGAATGAACTCGTAGAAGTGGCTGCGATAGTCGAGCATTCCCGCTTGCGTTCCGCAACTGAGCGGAATCGACGAACGCCCTTCGCTGGCCGAGATGCCGTGGTCGCGAATCGGGAGGTCGCCGTAATACTCGGGCAATTGCGAGAGGTAAACACCAACCGAACCGCCAGTCCACACGGCGAGCACCTGCAAGCGAGGCCACACGTCTTTGGGATAGAGCGTGCCGGTACGCTCGACAATTGATTCGAGCTGATGGGCACGTTTCTTATGAGGCTTGAGACGCCGTTGCAGTCGACTGCGAATGTCCGAAGTCACCTTGATATCGGGCGTGAGCGTGCCGTCATAAATGTCTCGAATCAGCGATTCGCGCTCACGATCACCTCGTCGGGCAAACTCGACGAGTGTACTCGGATTGGCGGTTATCAACATGCCAACTCGCTGGCTTGCCATCGCAAGCCGGAGTGCCGTGTAGTGCTTTGCCTCGTGGTCGCGAATTTTAATCACATCGAGCGGTAGCACGAAACTCGGCTTCATATAAAATGGCCGCGTTTCGGCAGCAAGTCCGCTGATGTTGCCGATTGGAACACCGCTCGGGGCGTGGCTGACTTTCCAATCGCTTGTCAACTGCAACGTGGTTTGCGAGAGTAGCGACCGGTAGTCGCGAAACACACCGGTTCCCCAAAGTTGCCAGCCCGAGCGATAAGCCGCATAAAACTCGCCGGTAACCGGCAGTAGTTTGGGCTTGTTCGTGGTACCGCTGGTGGTGGCAAACATCAATATCTTAGTGCCCTCAGCAAACATGGCGGTCGTCTCGCCACGCATGACACGATCGATATAGGGACGATGAGGCTCGTAATCGGCCACCGGCACTCGCTGACGAAAGTCGGCGAGGGAGCGAATTTCACGAAAGCCAAAATCGCGGCCAAACGCGCTCTCTTGATTGCGGCGAATCTTGGCCAACAGCGTTGCGTGCTGTGTTTTCCGCGCATGCCGTGCCCCTGCCACAAAAGCATCGAGCTTGCGGCTCTTGTAGGCTAACATGGCTGCGCGGACCGGTAATGTCATCGTTCAAATAGCCTTCGAAAATGCTAGCGTGTCACTTCCCTGATTCGGTCGATCACTTCTTGACGATTAAAGAAATTTGGGGGTTGACGGTTTTGCTGCTCTAACTCGCGTACCATCCGAACAACCTCGGCATTCACCGGCGCGGTCGAGTCGACCGATTCGGCCAATCGCACGATTTCGCCGTTGATGTAATTCACTTCGGTTGGTTTCCCGCGGACGAGGTCTTGATACAGCGAGAACACAATCGGTGTCTGCGCGAATCGTCGCTGCAAAACACCACGCACGACCCTGCCCACCACGGGCAACGCGAAAACCCGCATCAAACGCTCGATCTTTGTCACGTCCGAGCGTCCCGGCATCGGTTCGATTTTGACTCCGGCTTCGCCGAATACTCGGCGACACTCCTTGATGAGCGGCCAAGCAACCCCACGCCGCCACCCGCGGTCGGCGAGCCCCTCGGTAACAAAGTTCGTTGCCGAAAGGCACGACGCATAGCCAATCGCATTGATGGTGAGCTTGTTGTATCGCATTCCGAGCGCATTGGTGTGGCTGAGGAAACTGAGCCCAGGGCAATTAATCTGGCGAAACACGTGGGCAACTTTTTCGACACCCGCGTGCATCGTGCCCCCGTTCGGCGGGCCAAACACGGTAATGCCGTCGAGTTGCAAGCTCACCCGACCGGGAGTCGCGATGGCCATGTTCGTGGCAGTCATCCCCATCACGAGTCGATCGAGTGGAACGTAACGCGCAAAAGTGTGATCGTTGATGCCATTTTGAATCGAGCCGACGAGGGCGTCACCCAAGTAGGGCGCCGCCGCTTCGAGGGCCGCTTCGGTAGCTTGGCTTTTGGTGGTAATGAGCACGATGTCGCTGCCGGCGATGTCGGCAATGTCGGTCGTGCTGGCGATTTTTTGCCGAAGCGTGCCCCACTGACCGACAAGTTCAACGGCTCCCGCTTTCGTAATGGCGTCTCCGTGGGTGCCACGAACGACCAACAACACTTCGTCGGCCGGTGCGTCGCGTTGTAACAAGCCTCCGAGCATCGAACCAATGGCCCCGGCACCAACAATACTGACTTTCATGGTGTTCGAGGCGGATTGAGTTTTGCTTATGGTGTTATTCTTCTTGCGAAGCACGGACTCCCACTACCCTACGACTCGCCCCCCAATAATACGCCCGTCTTTACCTGCACCGCGCCGACTTCGTCGGCGGTGCTGCTGCGAATTTCGCCGGTGGCTTCGTCGCTTTGGCCACGACCGCGTAAATAATAGTGCGATGGTTTGGCAAGCACATCGACCACGGTTGGATACTCGTCGCCCATCGGACCCTTAAAAAAGAATCCGTCACAAATTACCACGTGGTCGCGATAGGGAGGATACTGCATCATCACGTTGTGGGCAGCCCGCGTCTTGTGCCACGGAATGGTCGGAAACATATGGTGCAGCACATGATTCCACTCGCCGAACGGGAACAAGATTTCTCGCTCCAGCCACCACCCTTCATAGACGCGACTATTCGTGAAGTCGCCATTGTCGGGATAGTTGCCGTGGTGAGCGATTTCGCGCAAGAACAGTGATGCCGGATAAAAGGTCAGCAATGGCACCGCCCAGAACAGCAGGAACTCGGTCCACCACCCAAAGTAAGTGATCGTCCCAAACAGCGTCAGATAGAAACCGATGCGTAGCGAAGCGAGTGCCCAGCGAGGCAGCGGTTGTTGGTTGGCAACCTTCTCGCCATCCATCAAGAACATCACATATTCGGCCCGCCCTTTAAGGTAGGTGAACACCTTGTGAGGCGCCAATTGCAGAACGACATACTCCAAAAACACTCGGCGTTTTGAGATCGGAAAGTCGCGGCGATGGTGTTTCTTGAGTCGCTTGAGATCGGGGTCATTCTCGGGATCGTTGACGTGACGATGGTGTCCCCAGTGCCCCTTGCGATAGTTGCTGACACTGCCAAAGAAGGGGAACACCACGAACAGATTCGCCAAGATGTCGTTGAGTACGCGATTTTTGAACAGCAAGTAGTGACTCGACTCATGTACCAAACAGGCGAGCCGCGTTTGTGGCCAAAGGGCAATCGCGATGATGGTGGGGATATAGAGCAACAGCCCCCACCACCGCGACCACCCGGCGTCGACCATGGCGTGATAGCCGAACAGGCAACCAGCAACGAGCAACGCGTACACCCCCCACTCGCGGACCAGCACCCACAGGTTCGTTGTATTGTCGGGCGTACAAAGCGCGCGGATTTTGGCGTACATTTCGCGGCGTGATAATTCACTAGTCGCAGCGGAACTCGCCTGGGGCTTTTGGATTGTTTGGGTTGCGGACATAACTGTTAGGTTAAGTTAAGTGAGCATTCTAGGCAAGATTGGCTGGGCGATTGCGTACAGTCTTCCGACAGACGTGCGGTCGCTTGTACTGGTCGTCGGCGGAGTGCAAGATAAGCCCTCTGACCAATTTGCGCCCATGCCGCTTTTTCAGAAACCAATTAACTATTGGAGTGGCTGGGGAGTTCACGCCGGTAGCCATGTGTTTTATCCCCTCCACTGGGTGGTGTTCGAGTGCGGCGACTCAAGATTCTGATGACCGAAGGAGCCAGCCTCTCCGCGAGGCATTCACTTTACGCTCTCGGCAAACAACATCAGGTCGACATCATCGACCCCAATCCGCTTTGCCAATGCCGGTTTTCGTCGCTGACACACCGTTGGCGACGCTCGCCCCACTTCGCCAAAGATCCCGAAGAATTCGTGCGATTTTTGTCCACGACGCTTCGCGAGAACGACTACGACGTCGTCTTGCCGCCTCACGAGCAGGTCTATCTCTTGTGTCGCTTTCGTGAGTTGATCGGCCAACTCGCCGGCATTGCACTCCCCGAATTTGCCGCGATGGAGTTGATGCAAAACAAGGCTCACTTCGCTCGTACGCTCGACAAACTGTCGCTCCCTCAGCCAGCCACCGAGTTCGTCAACGACGCGAGCGATCTAGCCCGCGACTGGCAATTTCCGTTCTTTCTGAAGCTGGCACACAGTACCGCCGGGGCCGGAGTTTTCTACGTAACGAATCGCGGCCAACTTGACACTTTGGCCGAGCAACTTGCCGCCGATGGTCGGCTGGGCGGCGGTAGCGAGGCACTCGTACAGCATCCGGCCAAAGGCAACCAGGCGACTGTCCAAGCCGTGTTTGACCGCGGCCAGTTGGTGGCGGTTCACTGCTTCGATGCCCGCCAGCTGGGAGTCGGCGGCATGTCGAGCGCTCGGACCAGTGCTGATCATCCGGTTGTCCGCGATCATATCGCACAATTGGGTGCTCACCTCAACTGGCACGGGGCCATGTTTATCGACTATTTTTACGATTACGAAACGGCCCGGCCCGAGTACCTGGAGTGCAACCCGCGGGTCGGCGAAACTGTCAACGCCTGGCGGTGTGGCGTGAACATTGCCGAGCAACTGGTCGCACTCTCGGCTGGCCCTTTACTTGGCGAAACGTCGCTCGGCGAGCCAGTGGTTGGCAAGGTGGGGGTCCGGACTCAGAGTTTCCTGATGATTCTCATCACGGCCGCCTATAACGGTGCCACGCGCGGCGAACTGTGGCGCGAGTGGCGCGCCTGGAAGCGCGGCACCGGTCTCTACGAAAACGCCGAAGACGAGTTAACCCGACCCGCCGACGACCCAATGAGCCGATTGCCTCTTTGGTACATTGGCGGGCAACTGTTACTGTGGCCACGACTCGCCAAGAGCGTTGTGCAACAAACGGTCGACAACTACAGTTTGCCCGAGTCGGCGACGCAAAAAATTCGCGAACTCGATGTCGAATCATTTCGCGACGAGTTCGTGAAGAATATTTGAGCCGTCGGCGCTAGCC
>JBGSWC010000056.1:0-6732 GCA_041752635.1 Pirellulales bacterium
AGTCGTAACAAGGTAGCCGTAGGGGAACCTGCGGCTGGATCACCTCCTTTCTAAGGATAATTAGACGTAGCAACTGGTGACAGTCGCTATGAATTGGGACAGTCCGAAGGCTGACAAAATGGAAAGCCAACTTTGTTTGGCAAATACTCACTGATAAGTCACAAAAGACCCGGCCTGGGAATAGCCATCCCAGTGCCGGGTTTTTTCGTGCGCCGACGACGTCGTCCAACCAAGGTATAATCAGAAAGCCCGCACAACCAACTCCGTATCGACTGAATCGCAAACATGCCAGCGCTTGCTAATTTCACCATCGAGCAATACGAGCTCATGGTGCTCCGCGGCGCCTTCACCGGGCCCAATCACCGCCGCGTCGTTTGTGGGAGTGGATTTGTGTGCCGGCGTCGGGTCGAGTCGCCATACACCAACGGAGCCGATTAACTCGCCTATCGAGTTCCGGTAGCGAATATAGCCGACCAAGATGACCTCGTTTTTTCAACCGTGCTGGCATAATTTTTGGTTGCGTCGGCTCATTTACTGGTGCACCGACGATCACTGACGATGCTGACCGCTGTCTAAGTCGTATGGTCAGTCGCCGATGATTCGTCGGCCGATTTTGCGAGGGCCAATTGTACTTCACTTTCGAGCGTGTCCCAGTCAATTGGTTTAGGCACATAGGCGGTGCAACCCGCTTCGAGGCAGCGTTCGCGGTCGCCGACGAGAGCGCTCGCTGTGAGTGCGATGATGGGCGTCGAAAGCCCGAGCAAGCGAACCCGCCGAGCGACCTCATAGCCCGACATGATCGGCATATGCATGTCGAGCACGATGGCGTCGTAGGGTTCGCCACAGCCTTCGGCAGCCTCGATGCGTTCGAGGGCGGCCTGTCCATCGTCAACCAAATCGAGTGATGTAGCGTGCTTGGCCAAGATTTTTGTAAGCAAGAATTGAATACTTGGCGTGTCGTCGGCGACGATAATGCGACCCTGGCGAAATGGCGCAGTGGGATTATACGCCGGGTGTTTTGCGGTCGATTCGCGCGTCGCGTCGATTTCGTCGGCACTCGGCTCCGCTAGCGGCAGCCGGATTGTGAATGTCGAACCGACGTTCGGTTGGCTTTCGACTTCGAGTTGCCCGCCGAGCAGTTGTGTCAGTTTCGCAACGATGGCCAATCCCAAACCGGTGCCACGATTGTTGCTGTGGTCGCCTAATTCACGTTCTTGGATATCCGCGCATTGGTGAAATGCCTCGAAGATGGCCGACTGTTCGTCGTCGGGAATGCCACAACCCGTGTCGCAGATTGTGAGCCGCAGTTCGCGTTGCTGATCGCTCTCTTGGTCGGGTTCGTTGTCGACAATGTCAGCGGTAATAGCAACCCGTCCAAGGTCGGTGAACTTAATCGCATTCGACACCAAGTTTAGTGCAATCTGCCGCAATCGAATTGGGTCGGTACGTACGAATCGAGGCGTTTGGTCGGCGATTTGCAACTCGAACTCGATCTGCTTTGCGGTCGCTTGGGGCTGCATCATCGACCTCACGTCTTGGAGCAATGAGTGCAAATCGCACGTGCCATCTTTGCGAACCGTCATTCGACCCGCTTCAATACGCGAGAGATCGAGCACGTCGTCAAGGAGCCGCAGCAATAACTTTCCCTGTCGTTGGATGAGACCTGCCGTTTCGGCGGTCGCCCCGTCGGGTGCGTTGCGGACCAATGACTCGGCACACCCAAGAATTGCTGTCAGGGGAGTGCGAATTTCGTGGCTTGTATTCGCCAGAAAGCGGCTCTTGGCTTTGCTGGCCGCTTCCGCCTCGACTCGGGCGGCCGATAGTTTTGTCTCGACATCTTTCTGTGGAGTGACGTCGAAATTAACGCCCACAAGTCGCCGTTCACGTCCTGGTTTCTCGATAAGACTTCCGCGACCCGAAATCCACCGCGTGACGCCGCTCGCTGTGACAATGCGGAACGTGTGGCTGTAAGGACGACAGTGGTCGATTGAGTTCCTCACCGCTGCTTCGAGTTCGAGGCGATCGTCGGCATGGACAATATCAAAGAAGCTCTTGGAAGCGATGATCTCGGCACCCGCTTCGACATCGGGTCGCCCTGTGAGTTCGGTGAGCCTGACCTCGGCGGCGTCGAAGAGAATTTCGTCGGTTTCGAGATTCCAATCCCAAGTACCCATCGAACCTGCATCGAGAGCCAGCCCCAATCGCTCCTTCTGTTCTTCAAGCATCAGCCGCGTGTTGTTCAGACGCAAGGCCGTGTCGGCGAGCTCTTCGGTTCGGCGATCGACTTCGCGTTGGAGTTCTTCGGGGCTACGATATTCGAGCAGCCGCGGCCACGCATAGGCGAGCACAACGGCCGTGATGCAGGACGAGATGGCTGTGGTCACTTTGGCGACGGCCGATAGTCGATAGATGGGAACCCAAAAAATGATTGCTTCAATGATGTGCACAGAGCCGCATGCAAGAATGAAAATCGCGAACAACGTCAGCAGTCGTGGAGCGGGCAAGTGCTTCACACGCCGTAGTGCGACAATCATGAGAACGGGAATCGCAATGTAGGCAGACGCCGTGGCGACGTCGGCCACGATGTGCAGCCATCCCAGCCAAGGCGACTCTTGCCACGCTGTGCCGCATTCCCAACGTGGCGGAAAGCCCTCGGTATCGAACAAGAATTGAAACATCGGCGGGTGCTTTGTACCTCAACAGAGGTTGGAGGCATGAATATTTTGGACGCTCTCAAAAGTGACGCGAAAACAACGGCGAACCGACCGACGATGGCCGCCGTACGAAAATGTGATACATGATAGGCAACTTGCGAGCCGAAGTGCGACGAAGCGATCGTTATCGGTCGAGAAATATCGCATTCGTTTTCCGATGGCACAGATATTGCCGTTTAGTCGACCAGTTTGGCACACCAAGTTTGGCCTTCCGTGGCTTAACACACAAGGAGAATTGACATGAATTCTAAGGATACACGTGAATCGCTGACTGCTGCCGCATCCAAACGGCTCCATGAGATTCGTGCTGGCTGGTCCCAGGCCGAGCGGATGAGTCGTCGCTTGCTAGCCAATCGTCGCTTCGAGCAACTCGCGCGTGCTGCCATAACTGGGTTGGCCACTCGATAGCCGGTCGCATCGCTCGCCTTTTCGATCCTATTACCGCGTCGTGTGGTTGCGAACCAAGCATTCTGGACGCAATTCAGCCATCACGGTGCTCGTTTGATAAACGATCTTAAGCGTAGGGGGCGAAACTTCGCGAAATGCGGCTGGTACGTAGTTTGCTGAGCGTACGCGTGAGGACCAAGCTCACCCCTCGACGAAAGAGTTCGGCGTATGCTCGTGCTATCGCGAAAACTTGACGATGAAATCCGCCTGCCGGATGTCGGCATAACGATCCGCGTTCTCAAGGTGAAGGGCAAAGCGGTCACGATCGGAATTGCCGCTCCCAAAAATTTACGCATCTTGCGAGGAGAATTATCCGATTTCCTTGCTGCCGAACTTCCTCCGACCGGCGTGTGCATGGCCGGGTAATTCGAATCGTCTAAGATTAAAATGAATCGTGGAATGTTGACCTGAAGCTGGTGATCGTACTCCCGCGCGCTAGAACACTCTTGCCTGAACTTTGCGTTATGAACTTCGACGACCACGATACGGGTGAGAGCGTGGCCGACTTGTCAGTGGCAATTGGCCGGTTGCGCGGCGACCGCCAGCTACTATGCGAGCTGATCGAATTCTTCGAAGACGACGCGCCATTGCTGCTCGCGACGGCCCACGACAGATTTGTCGCGAAGGATTTCGCCGCGCTCGAACGATCCGTTCATAGCCTGAAGGGACTCGCGGCAACCTTCGAGGCGGAATCGGCTGTTGCTTCTGCGCGTGCGATCGAAGAGGCAGCTCGCGAACAACAAAGCGAGGCATTGCCCGCGTTGCTCGTAACACTGACAGAAAAGTTTGAGCAACTGGGCAGCTTTCTTTCGCGCTATCGCCAAAACCAATGCTTTGAATCGCCCTGAGGGTTACGTTCCATTTGGTTGCTCAAACAGCGCCGAATGCTACTGCGAGGCTGATCAGCTGTTCTTGCCGAGCGATGGACTTTGGTTTGCTATGGTGTGGCTTGCCTTTACGCTTCGACTACGCTTCGACGTGAATGTCGGGACCGATGACGATACCGTTCGCGCGAATTTTGTTGCGCAAGCTTCCCCTTGTAATTCCGAGCAGCCGCGCGGCTTCGGATTGATTGCCCGATGTGTGCGAAAGTACCTTGGCAAGTATTTTCCGCTCGACGAAGGTTAGCACTTCGGCATAGAGGTCGCCGCTGCGAGCTGCGATGCGACCTTCGACGAAATCAGCCAATTCGTCGAGTCGCTCCGTCGACGCGTGTTGCCGGTTCAAGTGGCTTTGATGACTTGTACCTGCGGGATTTGACTCCCCTTCTAACGGATACGGTCGCGGCGAAACGGCGGCCGGTACGACTTCAACCGGCAGTGCTGATGACATCAGAACTGGACCCGAACAGTGCAACATGGCTTGTTTCACCACACTCTGCATTTCGCGGACGTTGCCTGGCCAATCGTAGTCGAGCAGTTGACGCATCGCGTCGGGCGCGACGCCTTGAACGTCTCGGTTGAGATCGCGATTAAGCACGGCCAAGAAATGCTGTAGCAACATCACACGATCGTCACCTCGTTCGCGGAGCGGTGGCAACGTAATCGTGTATCCGTTTAGACGATAGAATAGATCGTTGCGGAAGTTACCTTCGGCGCACATCGCTTCGAGGTTACGATTCGTGGCTGATACGATGCGGACGTTGGTCGTGATGGTCGTGTTTCCGCCAACTCGCTCGAACGTTTGTTGCTGCAAGAGGCGCAACACTTTGCTCTGTACCGATGGCGACATGTCGCCAATCTCGTCGAGGAAAATCGTGCCGCCATCACACTGTTCAAACTTGCCAATGCGTCGGTCGTGGGCACCGGTAAATGAACCCTTTTCGTGACCAAACAATTCGCTTTCGAGTAACGTCTCTGACAATGCCGCGCAGTTGACCGCGAGAAATGGTCCCTGGCTCCGCGAACCGTGCTGATAAAGGGCCCGCGCGACCAGCTCTTTGCCCGTACCACTTTCGCCACGAATCAGGACCGGCACATCCTGGGGGGCGACGCGGCCAATCGACTTGAAGACCTCCTGCATCGCCGGGCAACGTCCGACGAAGCTATCACCCCGATCTTTGGGCTTCGTGAGGTCATTCATGCCGACCGGCACACTGGCAAGTCGCCGTGACTCGATGGCGCTCTCGACCAACCGCTGCAATTGCTCGACGTCGATCGGCTTGGTCAGATAATCAAATGCGCCGAGTTTCATCGCAGCAATTGCGTTCTCGCTGCTCCCGGCGGCGGTCACAATAATTACCGGCAAGCGCGGATCGACGTCGCGGATGACGTTGAAGGCATCGAGCCCCGACATATCGGGCAGCATGACGTCGAGCAACACCACATCGGGAGCGTCGCTCTTGATCGCGGCAATCCCGTCCTTCGCCGTCAGCGAAGAAACCACTTCGATTTCCAAATCTTCGAGTGCGCGAGTGACCAAATGGTGGACTGATCGATCGTCGTCGATTGTGAGTAGGCGAGGCATAACGATCACCGATTTGGTTTAATTAACACGAATCAACAAAAAGATACGGCCGTTATCCGACCAAACTGTGATAAACGCAATCAGCGTGCCATTCGCTGCGAAGCGATTCAACGGCTTTCAGACTGTATTACCAACGCAAATCGCCAAGCGCAGTATACGCTAGTGCATGATTGCGGACCAACTTGGTCGTCAGCACATCAGTTTCATTCAATCTTGGCCTTGGATTCACGCATTGCCGCGAAAAAAGAGCGGCCGAACTGATGAGCGAAGCTTCGCCGTGTCCTAACTCGACCGGCGAGTTGCGTAATATTCCGCCAATAGCTTGGCGTTCCGGCGATTCGACCGAAAAAAGATATCGAATACATCGCCCACAATTGGTACAGCGCCAATGGCCGTGTCGATAGCGACATTCGAGATCATGCGAGCGAGCAGCCAGCGACTTGCCCCCGATTTATAAGCAATCGCCACCGGTACCAATGCTAACAGACCCGCGGCAGCGTCGCCCACGCCGGGAATCAGACCGATAATCCCATCCCAGCCGAATCGAATTCGAGTTCCAGGGATGCGAAAACCGTCGTCGAGGAATTTGGCTAGATTGTCCGCAATTTTGGCGGGACTAGACTCGACAGTCCGTCGCGTGTTGAAACTGTTAGCAGTGGATAAGGTCTTCATATCGTGAAAACGCGACAAAATGGGCTGAACAGCTTGACCCTGCTACAGATGACTGAGGATAAGACTGGCGTCGCTGAAAGAGAGCCCGACCGAAGTGGGCGATGCTCCCTTTCGATCGGGTCTTCTTGTTCAATAGCCTCAGCTAAGGCAGCTTCAGCTAAGGCGTGAGTGTCGAGTCAGTGGCCGGAGCGACCGGCTGGTCATCGAATCCGTCATCTCGAAATCCATCGTCCTGCAATCTTTCTTCCGCTAATTCATCGGCTGCACGATCGACAGAGTCAATTGCCGCATCCACATCCTGTCGTGCCTTTTCAGTCTCGAAATTAATCGACGTCTGACCCTCTCGGTAATTGAGAGTGATCCATCCCAACAAGGCGAGAACGACAACAACAATAATTATTCCAATCAGCGCTCGCATGGCACCGGTTCTCCG
>JBGSWC010000057.1:0-4051 GCA_041752635.1 Pirellulales bacterium
AGCCCCGACCACGATGGATCCGCCAGAAACAGTCGGCGGCATCCTGCGGCAACTTGGTCCAGGGCTCATCATCGCCGGTTCGATCGTCGGCTCGGGCGAACTGATCGCGACGACTTCTGTCGGGGCCGAGGCGGGATTCACGCTACTGTGGCTGATCATCCTCGGCTGTCTGGTCAAAGTCTTTGTGCAGATTGAGTTCGGACGCTACGCGATTATTAACGGCCGGACGACCATGGATGGGCTCAACGAAGTGCCCGGCCCGCGCTTTGGTTTTACCAACAGTTCGCGTGTGAATTGGGTCTGCTGGTTCTGGCTGGTGTTCATCGTGGTCGCGCTCGCGCAGGTGGGGGGGCTGATCGGTGGCGTCGGGCAAGCGATGTCGATTCAATGGCCGTTGACCGAAACCGGCCAGGCAGTACACGACTACCAGAGCCTCAACATTCGCTTGAAAGTCAACGACGGCTTGGCCGCGCGGTTTACCGACGAACCCTCGAGCGCAGCGCGGCTTGAACAATTGGCGACCGAAAGTGAACGAGTCTCGGCACAACTCGCTGCTTGGGAAAGTCGAAAATCCAAGTTCGACTCACTCGAGCAATCGAGCGATCCCCTGATCTGGGCGACGCTCATTACGCTGGGATCGATAGCTGTTTTGGTAGTCGGTCGATATCAACTCATTCAAAACGTTTCAACCGCCCTGGTGGCGAGCTTCACGCTCATCACTGTCGGCAATCTCATTATGCTGCAACTCTTGCCCGAATGGCGGGTCAATTGGGACGACCTGAAAAGCGGCCTGTCGTTCAACATCCCCCCGGGCGACGGTTTGGCAACGGCATTGGCCGCCTTCGGTATTATCGGTGTGGGGGCGACCGAGTTGATTCAATACCCTTACTGGTGTTTGGAAAAGGGCTACGCAAAGTGGACCGGGTCAAAGGACGAGTCAGCCGCTTGGGCCGACCGAGCAACAGGGTGGATTCGTGTACTCAAGTGGGACGCTTGGTGTTCAATGGTCGTTTATACGTTTGCGACCGTCGCGTTCTACCTGCTCGGCGCGGCGATCCTCGGCCGAACCGGGCTCGATCCATCGGGCGAACAGATGATTCGCACACTCGCCGAAATGTATGTGCCGGTGTTCGGCGGCTGGGCACAGATCGTCTTTATCTTCGGTGCCATCGCGGTTTTGTATTCGACCTTCTTTGTCGCCACAGCAAGCCACGCGCTGGTGCTGGCCGATGCGATGCGTGTTTTTGGAGTTTCAAAAGGGGGCGAGCATGCCTATCGGTTTTGGATTCGGATATTCTGCGGAACGCTCCCCCTGATGTTTCTGGCGTGTTTCGCCTTCTTCCAAGCACCACAGCAACTCGTTCTGGCAGGCGGATTCATGGGGGCTTTGATGCTCCCGCTACTGGGCGTTTCGGCGATTTACTTCCGTTACCGCCGCTGCGATGAGAGACTGACGCCGGGCATCGTGTGGGACGTATTCCTCTGGCTCAGTGTGTTTGGCCTGGCAGTCGCCGGCGGCTGGGCCTTGTATTCCCAAGTGATTAAAAAGTTGATCGGAGACTGATGCCATGAATCTCAATCGTCGACAGATGATGCAATTGAGCGCCGCCGGATTGGCTAGTTGCAGCTTTATCGGCTGCTCTGATTCCGGTCGCAACGATCAGAACAAGACTTTGCCAGCGATCGATGCGCATTCACACGTTTGGAGCGACGATTTAGACCAGTATCCGCTCGGCTCATGGGCCACTGCTGCCGATATGCAACCGGCCACGTTTACCGCCGATGAACTCTTGGCGATTGCGCAGCCCAACGGAGTCGATCGCGTTGTGCTCATCCAGCACGCGCCGCTACACGGCTACGACAATTCCTACATCCTCGATTGTGCCCGCGAGCGGCCCGACACTTTCAGTGTCGTGGCGATGATCGACGAGCGCACGCCCAACCTGCCGGAACGACTCCGCGATCTGAGAGACCAAGGGGCGCGCGGCATTCGGATCGGCCCAACCAATCACGCCGACCGAACTCTTAACGTTGACCCACCGAACTGGCTCAATGCCGAAGGGATGCAGTTGCTGTGGCAACACGCAATCGATTTAGGCGTGGCAGTCTGTCCACTCGTGAGTGCCGAGTTCCTGCCGACGCTCGACCCGATGTGCGAGAAATTTCCCGAAACGGTTTGCGTGATCGACCACTTCGGTCGTATCGACATGAACAAACCCGATACAATCGAGTCGCTGACCAACTTGGCCAAACATCCAAACGTTTATGTCAAAGTTTCTGCTTTCTATAAGTTCGGCGATGGCGTTGCGCCTTACGACGACCTGATCCCCATGATTAATCGCGTCGTCGACGCCTTCGGTGCTGATCGACTCATGTGGGGCAGCGACTGCCCCTACCAACTAAACGACGGCAACAACTACGCCGACGCAGTTGAGTTGGTCCGTAATGGATTGGCTGAACTTTCTGACGCCGAGCGCCGGGCGATTCTTTGCGATACGGCCGCGCGAGTGTTTTTCGCTGAAGCTTAAAGCAATCGAGTGGGTTCGCTGTATTTCGTCAGCCACGAAAAACACAAAAAGGCACGAAAAGTATACGAAGGCATCGCCGACCAGAAACATTGAGCTCCGTACTCAGTCTTATGCCACTGGCAGTTTCGTATTTTCAATTTTTGTGGCTTTTCGTGTTTTTTGCGGCAATCAAATATCATCCTTCACCGCAGGCGCAAACCTCAAAGCTGCTCCACGCCATAAAACACCGCCGCGTTTTGATACCAAAAACCATCCTGTTCGCCGGCACTCATCGACCCGACCAACTCGCGCACCAGTGCAACCCACTCTGTATATTCCGCCCGTAGGCGGCACACCGGCCAGTCGCTCCCAAACATCAGCCGACCGGCCCCGAAGCACGCGATGACATGCTCGACATACGGACGAAGCGTCTCGATGTTCCATGACTCGCCGCGAACTTCGGTCACCATTCCCGATAGCTTGCAACAGACGTTGGACCGCTCGGCGAGTCGCGAGATATTCTCCGCCCAATCTCGATCGAACTTCGCCGGATCGATTACTGGCTTCGCGATATGATCGAGCACGATTGGCAGGTTGGGGACATGGTCGACCATCTTGATGGAGTTGGGCAACTGGTGACCGAAGATCAACAGGTCGTAACGCAAGTTGGTCGTACTAAGCGCTTCGAGACCTCGCAGAAATTCAGGTTGGAGCATGAACGCCGGGTCCGGCTCGTCTTGAATCACATGGCGGACCCCCTTGAGCATGGGCTCGTCGGCATAGCGTGCGAGCACGTCGCCGATTCCGGCGTCCATCAGCGGTACCCAGCCCACGACACCAACGCACAGCGGATGGTCCTTGGCGATACCAAGCAACCAATCGGTTTCCTTCAGCGATTGGCGAGCCTGAACGACGATGGTTGCTTCGCGGTGGCAACCTTCTGCTTGCTGCTTCAGGTCATCGAAACCGTAGTCCCTAGCCAGGATCGAATCCGGATCGATCCACGGATAATCAGTTGGGTCGTAGTCCCAAAGATGATGATGGCTGTCGAGAATGCGTTGGGGCATCGGATACTGAATGGTAAGGAGTGAGTCAGAACGTACGACATCCAAGAGTCAGAATCAAATTCGCCCAGCCCATCTTCTCGCCCGTTTGGATGGTCAGCACATGGTCGTCGTTCATGACCGCCTCATAAAACGCCCACTTCTCGATTGGCTTGAGCGGTAGGTCGAGGCCGGCTTCGTTGATCGTCGCGCGGTAGTCGTTCCAGACCGGCGGATCCTCGGTCAAACCATACTCGCCCTCCGTCACGTACTGCATCGTGTTGATCTCTTCGACGACGATGGCCGAGAGCAGGCCCTTGAGGACTTGATTGCAGCTAAGCAATCCCGGAGCGAAATTCAGGTGGACGATGCTGGCGTTGGGACCGAGTTTAGTGGCGACCGGATAGTTGCCGTCGGCGATCAGCACCTTCGAATGATGGCCCGCCGACGCGAGCGTCGCGAGGATATCGGGGTGAATCAATTCGGTCTTGAGCATGGCGA
>JBGSWC010000058.1:0-17621 GCA_041752635.1 Pirellulales bacterium
GGTCCGCGCGCTGAGGGGCTATATCCGTATCGCGCGGCAATTTACTCTGCCCGAAAAGGAGCGATCGAAGATGTGCAATCTGGCGTTCGACGCGTCGAACCGGGCAGATGAGCAACGCATGGTCCAGCCAGTGCTCGAGCGGTATCCGAACGCCGAGAATCTCGAGCTTGCCGCCAAGGCGATGAAGACCCCCGAGCTTCGCGACGAGGCAACGAAGGTGCATCGTGCGATAGCCGATAAGATCAATAAGTAGCCAACCGCTGACTGTTGCACTGCGCGACTCGACTGAGTCGGCCCCGCACTGCCAGCTAGCGTTGTCGTAGAAGCTGAGTCGTTACTGTGGGCCTTAAGGATAGGCGCCGCCAACCCCCGCCAACCCGCCGCGGCACTTACGGCACTCGCTATTATTGACCCGCAAGCCAAGTCGGTTAGACTTGGTTTTCTGCTCACTTGGGGTGTAACAACCATGAATATGCGATTGTCTGTGACCCGGAGCCTCCGCGCGGCGGCCCACTCGCTTGTTGCCACTGGCTGGGCCGTGGTGCTGTTGGGCAGTTGCGCCGTGGCCCAAACCAACGGCGATCGCGCGGCGCTGGTGCCACAGCATTTGCTGGGATTGGTGCACGCTCCGCAAACGCACGACGAACTGGGGCTCGACGAGCAAACGGTGGCCGAGCTCGAACGGCTGTTATCCACGATCGATGGCGAGTGGTTTCGGGCGCGGATTTTGCCCGTCGACCAGCGACGGCAGGTGATCGCGCGGCTCGAGCAACAGGTGTGGAACTGGTTCGAAACACATACCACGGCCGAGCAAGTCGAGCGTCTGCGTCAGTTAGAGCGTCGTGCGTTGTCGGTGCGGATGTGCTTGCGGCCCGATGTGGCCGAGCAGCTACAACTGACCAGCGACCAAGTGGCTCAGTTCGAAAAACGGGCCAAGTCGACCGAACAATTCAATGTCCAACTGCAAGCAGCCTGGGCCAAGGGCCAGCCAAGCACCGACCTGCAAACCCAAGCCAAGGCAGCCGCCCAGGCCGAAGTCGATGCCCTAGCCGAGCTTTTGGAGCCAGCGCAAACACGCAAACTGACTGCTTTGGTTGGCAAGCAGTTTGACCCGGCGACGCTCACGCGGATTTATCCTCTTGCGCCGGAACTCAAACCAGTGGGCGATTGGATAAACGCCTCGCCACTGACGCTCAAGTCGCTGCGAGGCAAAGTGGTACTCGTTCATTTTTATGCGTTTCAGTGCCACAACTGCCACGCCAACTTCGACCACCTTCAGCGATGGGCCACGAAGTGGGGCGATAAAGTCGTGGTCATTGGTATCCAAACCCCCGAGACAGTTGCCGAGGGAGATGTAAAACAGGTGCGTGCGGCTGCCGAGGAGCGCGGGTTGACGTTTCCCGTGCTGGTTGACCTCGAACGCAAAAACTGGAATGCCTGGGCCAACACGATGTGGCCCACCGTTTATGTGATCGATCAAGACGGCTATTTACGCCGCTGGTGGCAAGGCGAATTGAATTGGCAGGGAGCCACCGGCGATCAGGAAATTGAACAGGTGGTCGAGGGACTGCTGGCAGACCAATCGGACAACTAGCCAGCGGATGGAAGAACGACAGCCAATGGCGCCTCGAATGCTCCGTTAAACCTGATCCAACTTCTGTGAAGGTCTAACCCGCCATTTTTGGCAAGAAGACCTTTCGATGAGCACGAAGCGGTCGCGGCCAGTCCGACGCGCCGACGCGCGCCGAGAAGCACCGCGATAAAGCGCTCGACATCATCGACATTTGTAATGTTCTGAACTGTTTTGCATGCACCTGCATCGACATGAACATCGGCAACCATCACCAAGCCGATGAACACCTCGAAAACGCCCTGAACCCCGACGTCCGCGATGGCCCGGCCCAGAATAACGCTCGCCCTCGTCTGCGAAGAGGCGGGGCAACTCGGCCAAGCGATCGATTACTACCAAATGTCCCGCGAAATCGAACATTTGTGGCGAGAATTTCGCTAGCACGACCCCACCAACCGACCTTGCCCACCTCGCCGGTCACTCTCTATCCTCCCCGCCGATACTCTTCTCGAAATACGCTTGCGGAGATACCGCCGATGGCTGTTTGCCGATTGATTGTGGTCGCTAGTTTTCTCACGATGGCACTACTGCCGGAGAGGCTAGTTGCGCAGGCCAGTAACTGGCGATCCTCCGGTAATCGCTATAGCACGGCGGGCGAAACGGCCGCGCCACCGACGGCCAATGCTTACGCCACCGAGGCCAATGCCGCGCCACTCGGCCAGTTACCTCCTTCGACCGACATCACGCCCGAGATACCGGCGAACACGATTGGCACCAATTCCATGTCGCCGATTGCGAATCCGCCGCCCACTCGCTCGCGAGTGACCAAAGGGCCGAGCTCGCTCCCCAACGAAGGGGGCCAAGTGATGCGCGACTACGATATTCGTCCCTACACGAGCCGCGCCAACGGCACCAGCAAACCCGAACAAGTGATCGTCGACTGGATTCTCCGCGAGACCGGCTACGAAGCTTGGCACAGCGAACCGCTCGGTCTACTGAGCGCGAGCCCTCATACGCTGCGCGTTTATCACACGCCTGAAATGCAGGCGGCGGTGGCCGACATTGTCGATCGGTTTGTCAATCGATCGGCCGCCGGCCATGCGTTTACGCTTCGCGTGGTGACAATCGACAATCCCAACTGGCGATCGCGGGCGCTGCCACTGATGACGCCGTTGCCGGTTCAGTCGCCCGGAGTTCAGGGGTGGATCATGCCCAAGGAAAATGCGGCGGCGCTGATCGCCGAGATGACTCGCCGCAACGACTACCGCGAATACAACTCGCCTCAACAGCTCATTCCCAATGGCCAATCGATGTTGCTCTCGACCATGCGTCCACGGGCCTACATCAAGGGTGTGGTTCCCACACAAAACGTGTGGCCCGGTTTTCAGCCCGAACAGGGACAACTCGAAGAAGGTTTCTCGATGGAGTTTAGCCCGCTGTTGTCGCTCGACGGTGCGACCGCCGATGCGGTCATCAAGCTGCGGCTGCAACAGGTCGAAAAAATGCTGAAGGTCAAGCTCGATGTACCTTCGCCGGTGGCTCAGAACCAGCGAATGGAAATTGAGGTGCCACAAATGACGATGGCCAACTTGCACGAGCGATTCCGTTGGCCAAGTGATCAAGTGCTGCTGCTCAGCATGGGAGTCATCGCCACGCCGGGGCCCGCCAGGGGCAATATGGTGACCGACGCGTTGCCGATGCTGAAGAGCGCCCCGAGGGCCGACGCGCTGGTGATGGTCGAAATGAAAGGCTCGGTCATGCCGACCGCCGCAACCGGTGGTGCCGGCAGTGCCGCTGCCGCCGCCACGGCCACGCGTCCCGCCGGTTCGTTCCAGGGGCGGTATTAGGAAGAAAAGCTGTGTGATGAACGATGAGCGATAAAACGATCGGGTCGCATCGGTCATCGTTTACCGCTGCTCGCCCGCTTTAGTCTTCCGCACTCTGCCCCCTGGCTGTTATGCTGCGGGTCTTATGACATACCAATCCGAAAAACCTCGGCGAGTCGTCGTGACCGGCATGGCCGCCGTTACGCCGCTGGGCAATACGCTCGATGATTTCCGGGCCGCACTCGACGAAGGGCGGGGGGGGATTACGCGAGCCGCCGAAACGCTGCCAATGGATTTTGTTGGCGAAGCGGCTTCGTTCACCGGCTCGATCGACGAGTTTGGCGAGCTCCCCAAAGAACGGCAGAAAGCGGTTCGCAAGGCGCTGAAGCTCATGTGCCGCGAGACCCAAATGGCGGTCGCGGCAGCGCAGCTAGCGATGTCGCATGCCGGTTTTGGCGAAGGGGGCTACGACCCCGAGCGGTCGGGCGTGGTGCTCGGTAGCGATTACATGCTGACCATGCCAGAAGACTACACCGACGGTGTGCGGAAGTGTGCGACCGACGGCAGTACGTTCGACTACTCGAAATGGGGTAATGTCGGACTGGGGCAAATGACGCCATTGTGGATGCTCAAATACCTGCCCAACATGCCGGCTAGCCACATCGCCATCTTCAACGACCTGCGTGGCCCCAACAACTCACTCACGATGCGCGAGGCGTCGAGTGTGATGGCCATTGGCGAGGCATTTCACACGATCGCGCGAGGTCATGCCGATTTAATGCTCTGTGGTGCGACCGGCACCCGCATTCTGCCGATGCAAGCGATCCATGCACTTCAGACCGACGAGCTGGCCACCGGTGGCGATCCGGCCGATGCGTGTCGACCTTTCGACCTCACTCGCAATGGAACCGTTGCGGGCGAAGGAGCGGCCGTGTTGGTGCTCGAAGAACGAGAATCGGCGGTGGCTCGCGGGGCGCACATCTTCGGCGAAGTCCTCGGTCAAGGATCGAGCCTCGTTGCCAGCCAAAAACTCGCAGGACGTCAACAAACGGCGATGGCCAACGCAATGCGAGCGGCTCTGGGCGATGCGAACATCGCAGCCGACGCGATTGGTCATATCAACGCCCACGGCCTTGGCACCCGCGCGAGCGACGCCGACGAAGCGGCGGCCATTGTCGATGTGTTTGCCGACACCGCCGATACGATTCCAGTGACCGCCATTAAGAGCTACTTCGGCAATCTTGGCGCCGCCGGCGGCACTGCCGAGATCATCGCGAGCCTGTTGGCGGCCCAGTCGGAACAATCGCCCGCCACACACAGCTATGCCAAGGCCGACCCGGCCTGCCCCCTGCGCATCGCCACGAAGGCAAGTCCGCTTGCGAGCGGAGCATCGATGCTCAAACTGAGTGCGACCCCCCAAGGCCAGGCTGCCGCGCTGGTGATTGGTTTTGGTGGGTGAGCGTCAAGCGATCTCGCGTCTGGGTTTATGTCGGCAGTGTCGTTTACGTCGGCAGTGTCGCGTTGTGATACACGTCTTGCACATCGTCGCAGTCGTTGAGCAGCGCCAAAAACTTTTCGAACATCGGCACATCGTCGGCCGCTAGTTCGACCCGGGATTGCGGCAAGAAGGTGATTTCTTCGACTTCGAGTTCCGTATCGGGCAAAGCTTGGAGGAGCGCTTGTTTGGCTTCGTAGAAGGCGGTCGCGGGAGCGAACACCGTGAGTTGGCCATCTTCGACTTCGACATCGGTCACATCGACATCGGCGGCGAGCAACGCTTCGAGCACTTCTTCTTCGGCCGTGCTCTTGAGCGACAACACGGCCAGGTGGTCGAACATGTGAGCGACCGATCCAGGCGCCCCCATCTTTGCGCCGGTCTTGGTGAAACAATTACGGACATCGGTGATCGTGCGATTAGCGTTATCGCTCAAGCAATCGACAATAACCGAACAGCCACCCGGCCCGAACCCTTCGTAGCGGGCCACCGAGTAGTCTTCGCCACCCGAGCCACTCGCTTTTTCGAGCGCCTTCTCAATCACGTGAGCCGGCACTTGGTCTTTCTTTGCCTTCTCGATCAGGCCCCGCAGCGTGGTGTTGGCTTCGGGATCAGGGTTTGTGTTCTTGGCCAGCACATAAATTTGCTTGCCATACTTGGAATAGACTTTGGTCTTTGCGGCAGCCGTTTTGGCCATCGACAATTTACGAACTTCAAAGGCTCGGCCCATAACAAGATTCTCGTTGGCAAATCGCGGACTTACGGAAAGCAGGCGAATGTTTCGCCACTTGTTGCGACTATACCAAGCCCAGGGTGGGTTCGTCGAAGGGGTCGGGAGCTTTTTTATCGCGACGGCAAACGCGAACTGAGTCTCAACGAAGTGCGACGTGGAAACCGAGTGTGCGCCTTCGAAGAACCCGCCTCCCGCCCCCCTTGGGAGCAGTCTACGCATGAGCTCGCGCCCACTCCCTTAAATCGTGTGGCGTGTCGTCGTCGCGGTTCATGGTCGGCGTTACATCGTTGAGCAACACCGAAGGGTCGCACAGGTCGGCGACCGAGTCGACCACCATGTCGGGCTGGTAGGCGAAGTTGGCCAGGTCTTCACGGCGAGTGCCGCCCGAGAGCACCAAGATGGTCCGATAGCCCATCTGCACTCCGCCCAAAATGTCGGTCTCCATCGTGTCGCCGATCATAATCGTTTCGCTCGTTGCCATGCCGAGTTCTTTGCGGGCTTGCCGCATCATGACAGGACTGGGTTTGCCAACGCTGAATGCCTTGACGCCGGTCGCTTCTTCAATCAACTTGACAATCGCACCACAGCCAGGGCGAGTGCCGCTTTTGGTGGGACAGTTGGGGTCGAGGTTCGTGGCGATGAGCTTCGCACCGTCGAGCACCATCTGCACAGCCGTTTCGAGCATCTCGAACGTCAGCGTACGGCCTTCGCCGACCACCACGTAGTCGGGCGAGCGATCGACTACCGCGTAGCCATTTTTGTGTAGCGCCGTTTGCAGGCCTCCTTCGCCGATCACATAGGCGGTGCCGCCGGGGCTTTGGCGAGCGAGAAACCGAGCCGTCGCCATCGCACAGGTGAAGATGTGATCTTCGGTCGACGGAATGCCCATGCGATTGATTTTCATCGCCACGTCGCGACGGGTTCGCTGGCTGTTGTTGGTAAGAAACATGTAGGGCATCTCCATCCGCTCGAGCAGCGAAATGAAGTTGGTCGCTCCGGCGATCAACTCGCTTGAGCGATAAATAACGCCATCCATGTCGATCAAAAAACCTTTGCGCATCGTGTGCATCCGTTAGGAGAATGGGGCCAATTCGGGAAAGCGAATCGGAGGCGGGACTGTCGAAACGAGAACGTAGAGCAATAAGCGTACCAAAATCAACCAAGTATCTCACATCTGCACACGTCTTGCCGACCAGCTACACCTCATCGCTGAGTTTGCTCATCACGATGCCTATACTTCCAGCATGATGCGACGAGGCGTAGCTCGTCGGCTGTCCGCATTCTGCTCTCGAACCGATGCGTTTTAATTCTGCTTGCATCGCGTCGTCGATGCTCGCTTTCTCAATGCGCGGTGATGCCCATTAATGTGGCAGTCGCTGGACACCCTCTAGGCTTCTCGCTCGACTGGCCGAACGATGCCAAACCGAACCTCAGTTGCTATCGAGTGTCCTGGTGCCGCAAATGAATATAGGCACACCGTAATTCCAACTACCAGTCGCGCTGAAGGGCAAGAGCGGAGCGAGGATACTCGCTGGTGGAGCAACACTCAGGATAAAAAAGCGGCGGGAAAAAGGTGCCGGTAACGAATGGCACTGTCGTGTTGTAAGTCTTTGTAGGTGCAGTGTTGACGGAATTCGCGGCGCAACTCGTGTCGGGCCGCAACGCTGGGACAGCCGAATTGGCTTTGTACCGTCACAAGGAGTAGTACAGGAATTTGGGACTTGCCACGCGCACATTGGCCGCGACTACGACCATCGCAAGGCGCGGCTCGATGCCCGCCGTGAGTTTCTCGCCCGACTGTTCGGCATCGGCATCATCGGCTGCTCTGTGTCATGGAGCTTTCTGGGTGGCCTTGTTTTCTGTAGCCCCCGTTTTTCTGTAGTGCTCATGGGATAGGTGGGCGGCCCTCTGTGGCCGGGGCGTGCTATCAAATGATGCGCTCACCGTGCGTGTATGTTACGAGGTAGGTAATTAGCCGCCCTCGACGATGTGAGCCCCCGGTCCTGGTCGACTGGTGAACATTGTCGGCTCGATCTTAAATTTTGATCGATACTCGTTAGCGATCTGCGTGGCGACTCGATCGACGGCGGCTGTTTCGACGAGCGTGACGGTGCAACCACCAAAACCGGCGCCTGTGAGTCGGCTGCCAATGACACCCCCCCCACGGCCGATAGCACGGGCCGAATCGACGAGCGTGTTCAGTTCGTCACAACTCACCTCATAATCGTCGCGGAGCGAGTCGTGACTGGCGTACATTAACTCGCCCGCTGTCTGCCAATCGTTTTCTGAAAGGGCAGTTCGCATGGCGTGTACTCGGGCATTCTCGCCAATGACGTGGCGAGCGCGACGGTAGACGACCTCCTCCATTTGGACGTGCAACTTATCAAGAGCATACATGTCGGCGTCGCGCAATGCCTTGACCTTCAATTGTGTCGCTGCCGTTTCGCATTGGCCTCGGCGAATCGGATACTCGCTACTCGCGAGTTGTCGCTTGACGTTGCTGTTCGCGATCAACACGGTTACGTCCGGATCGGTGAATGGCACCGGCGTCGTGGCAAGCGTCCGACAGTCGAGTTGCATCAATTCGTCGACTTGACACAGCGCACTACTGAACTGGTCCATAATACCGCAGGGCATGCCGACATGAATGTTCTCGGCACGTTGGCAGAGCTTGGCTTTTTCGATGCCCTCCATCGGCTCGCCAGTGACCGCTTCGCAGAGCGTGGCGGTCGCCACTTCCAGCGCGGCACTGCTGCTTAGTCCGCCTCCGAGCGGCACATTAGCGTGAATCACTGCTTCGACATCGCCCAGGTCGTAGCCCAATTTCTTGGTTTCGACCAACACACCACGAATGTAAACTCCCCACAGGGGCAGGTCGTCGGGCACCGGCTCGTCTGGTTCGATTGTGCAACGCTCGTCAATCGCATCGCTAAAAATCGTGAGCCGGTCGTGAGCGACGGCATCGACCGGTCGCCCACCAGCGATCACGACAAATCGCTCGATCGCCATCGGCATCACAAAACCATCGTTGTAGTCGGTATGTTCGCCGATAAGGTTGACCCGACCTGGTGCTGCGACCATCCACTTAGGAGGTCGACCGTAACACTCGGTGAAAGTCTTGCGTGCCTGCTCGACCATGTCGGCCAACGGAATCATCGGAAGCATAGCTGTGCCCAAGCGAAGCAATGAATAACAGCGCGGCCGCCAACAGCCACCCTGCCCGCATCATACTTCGGTTGCGATTACGCCTCCAGAGACTCATTCGGCTGGTGTCGCTAGGCGGTCGGCAAACTGCCGCAGACTAACGAAATCGCCGAAGCATTTTGCCTTTGTGTGGCTGAAGCCGGCGACTTGCCCTAGAGCCTGTCCACCAAGGACAACCTGAGTCGACTCGGGAACCGACTCAATCCAATCGGCGAGTTGTCGAGAGGTGATCAACTGAGCGTCGGTATGCGAGATGCTGAGCCAAAAAAGCCTAGGTCGGTGGTGCTCGATCGCCCTCGATAGCGTGAAAAAGGGGAGCGATGTTCCGAGCGACGTCGCTCGCCAACCGGCTTCGATGAGCGTGAGCTCGATCAGGGCAGTTGCGAGCCGATAATGGTCGCCGGTCGGTGTGCCACCGAGTGCAATAAGCCCTTTTGAGGGGGGCAATAGCATCCGCAGTTCGTGAACGACCTTCGCGAGCATTTCGCACGCACGATGCTCCTGATAGATCTCCAAATCACCACACTCCCAGCATTCGCCGATAATGTGCATGGCGGGCGCAATCAACTTGTCAGCAAGTTCGGCAACGCTGCCGCCGCTCAAGTAGGAATTGAAAACGAGCCTCCGGACGAGCTCGCCGTCGCCCGCCTTCAGAGCCGACACGAGAAATTCGACCGCTCGCTGGCGATTGCGAACACCTGTATCGATGCCCGGCGGAAGGCCGAGCAATTCGGGGCGTAGAATATTGTGATCACCTTGGCGCAAGAACTGCACCACATCACCGACGCGAATCCGCCGATGCCCGCCCGCCGTTCGTTCGGTCGGCATAACGCCTTGGTCACACCACCGCTTGAGCGACGACTCACTCACGCCAATCGCTGACGCAACCTGTTTCGGACTGAGCAATTGCTGCATAGATGATTTCTGTTGAGCCAGGCTGGCTCTTTTTGATACATGCGGACCTCAATCTCGCCGCATTGCGAGACTGTAGCAGGTAGTAGTTCTTCGCCCAGCCCTACGCGCAAGTTGTTGCGGCCGAAGGGTTTCGGGCTCTGATCGGAAAAATATGAACGTTTTGAACGTTTTTAGGGTTGTGCGGGAGTTTTTGCAACGGTACATTGACGGGTGAACGTTTTGAACGTTTTTTGCGTACCGAGCGCAGCCTCCCCGCAGCGAACAAGGAAATACCAAAATGGCCATGAAGACAATCCATACAACCAGCAAGCAAACGCCGGCTAAAGGCCCAACCAATGGTTTGCGACTGCGTGCAGCGAGCATTCGTGATCGCGAGCTGAGCTTTATCCCCAGTGGCCAGTTCAGTGCGGATACCAAGTTTTGCGAGTGTGAGCTCGATCAGGTCAGGCAGATTGAGCAGGGCCTGCTCGATGCCCCTGCAATCCGCACTACTGGTGGTTTGCCGGCGCATCTGGCCCGCATGTGCGCGACTCCGCTGCTGACCCCCGAAGAAGAATCGGCCATTTTCGAGCGAATGAATTATTGCAAATTCCGCGCAGAGGCTATCCGCAACAAACTGCGTCCGTCGCGGCCTAGTGTGGCGGCGATTAACGAATATGACGACATGATCGAGCGGAGCGAGCGTCTGAGGAACTACTTGCTGCAAGCCAACACTCGTCTCGTGATGTCAATCGCGCGCAAGTTTGCCGACGCTAGCAATCCATTCGACGACCTGCTCAGCCAAGGCATCGCCTCGCTGATGCACTCAGTCGAAAAGTTTGACTTCGGACGCGGTTACCGTTTTAGCACCTACGCCACGTGTGCCGTCCGCCGTGAGTTGTATCGAATGGTGATGAACCGCAAGAAACAGTCGAGGAGATTCTCGACCGGCACCAGCGAACTGCTCGATGGCCACACCGAGAGTGAAGACGAGCAACAATCGCCGCAGGCTCGCCTCGACGATTACAAACAGCTAAGCCTCACGGTTGGTGAAATGATGAAAGACCTCGACGATCGCGAGAAAATGATTCTTGCTGCTCGCTTTGGTCTCGATGATAGTCACAAGAAATCGTCGTACAGTCACCTCGGCACGCGGTTGGGTATTTCGAAAGAGCGAGTCCGTCAACTTGCGAACAGGGCACTCGACAAGCTTCGCGACCTGGTACCCGAATACCAACTAGAGCGTTTTCTGGACTAGCAGTCCGTTGAAAAACGCCCTCGTGGCGTTTTTCAACCTCGCCAAGCTCAGAGCAAGCTCATCGCGGCTCGCAAAACGTCGGGTTTTTGCACCCGTCGTTTTGAGTTCGCATCCTGCGAACAACAGCCTGTTGAGTTTCTCAACAGGCTGCTAAGCGTCCTCCGATACGCTAAGTTGGGGGCATCGAATCGACCACCTCTAACGCGGATCAAGGCGATGCCTCAGTCAACTCCCCAGTCAGTGCCGTCGTCGCTCAAAAGATGGTTGGTAGCCGCGGGCATTTATAACCTGCTCTTTGGCGTAGTCGCGATTCTACTGCCTAACCGAATGCTCAGTTGGTTGGGTGCCGATCCGCTTCGATATCCCGAGCTATGGCAGTGCATCGGCATGATCGTCGGCGTTTATGGCATCGGATACTTGATCGCCGCTCGCGATCCCGCCCGCCATTGGCCGATTGTGTTTGTTGGCCTGCTCGGAAAAATTTTGGGGCCGATCGGATTCGCTTGGTCCGCCTTCCAGGGAACGTTTCCACCATCGTTCGGCTGGGTGATATTAGCGAATGATGTGATCTGGTGGATTCCCTTTGCGGCAATTCTTTGGTACGCATTTCGCGCATACGCCACAACCGATTCCTCCGAGACGATTACCGATGGCGAGGGACGCCTGCCCAGCCAATACCTGCGCAGCGACGAAGGTGAAACACTCGCTTCGCTTTCGGCCAACGAACCGTTGATGGTTGTCTTTTTGCGTCATTCGGGTTGCACCTTTCACCGCGAAGCTCTCAGCGATCTCGTTGTCGCCCGGCCAGCACTCAACGAAGCAGGAGTTGGGTTGGCGATTGTTCATATGGGCGATCAACTCGAGATGGGCAAAAAGGGCCGCGACTGCCCGTTGACCGATGTTGCTCGCTTTAGCGACCCCCAGCGTAAACTCTACCGCGAGTTTGGCCTCGAACATGGTCGGCTCGGTCAGTTGCTCGGCCCCGCTGTCTGGAAGCGAGGTTTCCAGTCTTGCGTGCTCGATGGCGAGGGAGTTGGACCGCTCGGTGGCGATGGTTTCCAAATGCCGGGCGTGTTTGTGATCTGTCGCGGCCAACGACTTGTGAGTTATCGCCACAAGCACGCGGGCGACCGCCCTGACTACACAAAACTAGCCGAACAGGGGGCAAGGATGGCCGCCGAGCCGGCTCATCCTGTTTCTGCATAGAAAAAGCTTCGCAAGAAAAATCTCGCGAAGCTTTGATTGTGCTATTTACCAATGAGCCGCAAGTTACGTCGCCGATCCAGCATATTCGGCTTCGAAGAATGCTTTGCTGCCATTGGGATCGGCTTTGATCGTGCGGGCACCTTCTTTCCAATTGGCCGGGCAGACCTCGCCGTTCTTTTCGAAAAATTGCAATGCTTCGACCATTCGCAAAGCTTCGTCGATGCTGCGACCGAGTGGCAAATCGTTGACGACCTGGTGACGCACAATCCCGACTTTGTCGATCAGGAACAACCCGCGGAGGGCGACGCCTCCCGGCAGTTTGACGTCGTAGTTCTCCGAGATTGACTTGTCCATGTCGGCGATCAACGGATAGGTGATTTGACCGATACCACCTTGCGTTCGTGGTGTATTGCGCCAGGCGAGGTGGCTAAATTTGCTGTCGACCGAAACACCCAGCACTTGCACGCCCAGCTTCTCGAATTCGGCGTTGCGGTCCGAGAAGGCGATGATCTCCGTCGGGCAAACAAACGTGAAGTCGAGCGGATAGAAAAACATCAGCACGTGCTTACCGCGATAGTCCGACAATTTCACCTGCTTGAAGGTTCCATCGGGCATCACGGCGTCGGCGGTAAAATCGGGAGCCTCTTTGGTAACTAGCACACTCATCATCGACCTCTCTTTGGCAAGGTAAAACGGTTTAAGTCAATCGCCGCGGCACTTCGCAGGGCAGGGCGGGGCAGGGCGGCGTTATTTTTGATGGTCGTAAGCCGTATAGTGGGCAAATTCGACGATCCCCACGACAGCCTTCTTTATACGGCGGAAAGCCGTGGTGGCAAGGGACGACTTAACGCATGGCTTTCATGCAAATTGCTGATGGATTGCTTTCGCTTGTTCGCGAATTTGCCCGAGCTCGTGGGCATCTTTTCGCTGGAGATTTTTGAGTTGCATAGTCATGCGATTGTTGCCGGTCAGCGCTTTTTGGTTGCGGGCCAGAAAGTCCCAGTAGAGGGTCGTAAAGGGGCACGCTTTGTCGCCGCTCGCCTGTTTCGGATCGTAGCGGCAAGCTTTGCAGTAGTTGCTCATTTTGTTGATGTAGTTGCCACTCGCACAATAAGGCTTGCTCGCCATCACGCCATTGTCGGCATATTGCGACATGCCGAGCGTATTGGGCAGCTCGACCCATTCGATTGCATCAACATAAATGGCCAAATACCATTCGTGTACCGCCTTGGGATCGACCCCCAGCAACAAGGCGAAGAGCCCGGTGACCATGAGCCGCTGAATGTGATGGGCGTACCCATAATCGAGTGTTTGCCCAATCGCCTGCTGCAGACAGTGCATGTCGGTTTCGCCGGTCCAATAAAAATCGGGCAGTGGCGAGGTCGCCCGAAACGTGTTGCGATCGATGTATTCGGGCATGTAAGTCCAGTAGATGCCACGCACGTATTCGCGCCAGCCAAGCACTTGGCGAATGAATCCTTCGACGGCGTTGAGCGGTGCATCGCCAGCCTGATAAGCCTGCGCGGCTGCCGCGACGACTTCGCGCGGGTCGAGCAATTTGAGATTCAGCGACGACGAGATTCGCGAATGATATAGCATCGGCTCGTCGGTCCACATTGCATCTTGGTAGTCGCCAAATTTGGCTAGCCGCTTCTTGACGAAGTCAGTAAGCGCAATGCGAGCCTGTTTGACGGTGACCGGCCAATCAAAGTGATCGAGATTGCCCGGGTGCGAGTCAAATCGCCGGTTGACCAGATCGATCACTGCGCTTGTCGTCGCATCTGGCGTGAACGAAACCGGTCGCGGAATAAGTCCTGGCCCCCCTTTGCCAAACGCGCCACGGTTGTCGGAGTCATAGTTCCAATCGCCACCAACCGGTTTGCCGTCGTTCATCAGCACGTTGTGCTTCTTACGCAATTCGCGGTAGAAAAATTCGAGCCGCAGTTGCTTTCTTCCTTTGGCGTGTTCAGCAAACTCGTCGGGCGTGCTGTAAAAGTGTCGGTCTTCGATCATATCGAGTGGCAAATCGCTGGCCTTTGCGACGTCTGCGATGGCTCGTTTCACTCGCCATTCGCCGGGGTGGACGACTGTGAGACGCTCGGGCTTGAGCCTTCGTATGGCGCTGCACAATTCGCGGGCGAGGGAGCCTTCGTTGCCCTGTTCGTCCAACTCGATGTAATCGACGGACACACCGTCCTCCTTCAGCGCATCACGAAAGTGCCGCATTGCCGATAGGAACAAAGCAATGCGCGCTTTGTGTGTCCAGACGTGTGTCGACTCTTCGTCGACTTCGGCCATCCAAACGACATCGCGATCGAGATCAAAGTCGTCAAACAGTGCCGAGTCGCGATTCAATTGATCGCCGAGCACGATGGCCAAGTTGCGGACCGATTTTCGCGACATAGTGGCTCAGTCGAATAGGCGAGCTTGCTCGCTCTTCGTGGGCGAATGTTTTTCGATATAGCCTTTCACGCGAACCTTACGGGCTGTGTTGTCGCTACTCATATAGCGAATCTTGCCGTAAACCTCGCGCTCGGGTCCCCAGGGACGGTCGTACCGCCCTAACACCCAAAAGATGCCGCTGTAGCTGTTGGGGTCGCGGCCATCGATGGCGTACTTGTTGTTGAGATGCAACATTGTTTCCAAAGCCGACTGCGGTGTGGGCGACCACTCGAGTATCTTCTTGCCCCAAAGCATGCGAAGGTAATTGTGTAGACGCCCCGTCTTGACCAGTTGCCACTGGGCCGCATTCCAAAGCTCGTCGTGTGTTTGGGCTTGCTCGAATTCTGTGAGCGTGTATTCGTGTTCGCGACGGTCGCTGGCGTGCTCTCGCAAAGTTTCTTGTGCCCAGTCTGGCAACGACTCATACTTTGCGTAGTTCGGCTCACGGCTACACATGTTGAAGCCCAATTCACGCCAGGTAATCAGCTCGTCGAGAAAACCCTCGGCGTCTTCGTCGATTCCCCACCAACCTTTCGATGATCCGTTGGCTTTGCCCGAAAGTTTGGTCGGCTTCCAGGCGGTCGCGTCGGCGACGGCGGCAAACACCTCATGGGCGCTAATGTGTCCGAAGTGCAACCACGGCGACAGGCCGCTGGCAGCGTCGGCCTCGGGTTGATTTCGTTCGCTGTACCGCTCAAGCCGCGATGCAATAAACAACTCCAGTTGTCGCCGTGCGGCCAATTCGCCTCCGGCAATGTCGTCGACCGCTTTCACCGAGTGATCGATGGGAAGCTCCGCCAAGTAGCTCGTTGACTCCGCCCACCTCTCGACTGGCGACTCGGGCCACTGGTCGAAAATTGCTTGCGGCACGTGGGCATTGCGGAGGTTCACCCCCGCGAAATTTTCTTCGGGTCCTTCATCGAGGTAATCGGGCAAGGTTTTCTGTAAGTACCGACGTAGGTCGTAAGCGCGAGCAAATGTCTTTTCGGCCACCTGCATTGGCAGCAGGCCGTTGCTGTCGACAAGTTCGAATCGACAACCAATTTGCCGCTTGGCGGCTCGATGCTGTGCGGGAAGAAAAAAACAAGGATAGTCGTCGCTCACCACCACGGCCGCTCGCGCGGCGAGTGCTTTGAGCAATCCCTTGCCGACTCCTTTACTCGGTTCGACATAGGGATAGTAGCGAACGTTCGTGTCGGCAAATCGCCGCAGATTGTCGCACATCCCCTGCACGACGAAATGATGTAGCCGATCGCTCGCCCACTCGTAGTCGCACCTGAGTGCTTCGAGAATGACCAGTGGTTTACCGAGTTGTTGGGCCAGCTCAACGGCCCGGTCGAGCGAAAAATTCCAGTCCCCGCGGCGAAACGCCACCATCCAGTACAGCACAAAGTCGCCAGATTCAACTGGCTCGACGTCGATGAGTGTGCGAATACGATGTGGGGGACAGTTAGGCATAGTCGCTGCGGCAGAGCTCGTGCCAGTGGTCTTGGTAGTGGCGATGTGCGAGACTCTATACCCGACAACGGTCCTTGGCAACTTGGGAATAGCTTGGACCGTTGAGTCCGAACTCTTGGTGGCCATAACTTTACGCTGACAACGAACATGACCTTTCTTTTCGAAGACCCGACCTACATTTGGATCGTTGGCGCGGTTGTCGTCACATTTGCTGCGGTGATCTGGTCGCAGTCAGCCAGTCGCGCTGCCTTTTTCGGCATGATAGGGGCCGCGATTTTGACGCTGCTCTGCGTGGCTGTCGAATGGCTCTGGGTCACACCCCGCGAGGAAATTCGGCTGACCCTTGGCGACGTAATGGAGTCGATCGAAGCCAACGACATGCCCGGTGTGCTCAGCTACCTGTCGCCTTCGGCCACCGAAAGCCGCTCGTTGGTCGAAGACTTGATGCCCAAGCTTGATATCAAGAAAGCCAGGGTGATTAGCGGCGTCGAGATTTCGCTCGATAGCGACGAAAATCCAAAGTCGGCACAAGCCACTTTTCGCGGACTATTCCAAGCATTGCACAAGTCGGCTGGTGTCCAGGGTGCCAAACCGCTGGAAGTCGAAGTCACCTTTGTCCGCGATGGCGAGCGTTGGCTCATCGAGAGCTACACCTCGCCCGAAGACTTTCGCAGTCAAGCGGCGAAATTGAAGTAGGCAAAAGTCTGGCCGAAGAGCCAGGGACTCGTCGTACGTCTGTGGCGTCTACTGGTTGTACTCGGGATGGCGCTGGCGATAGTGCGGGCCATTTTGTGGAGTCGGGCCATAGGGTGGCCTGCCATATTGTGGCAGATAGTCGCCATAGCCATTGCCAAAACCGCCACCACCGGGGTAGCCGTAAACTTGGCCGTAGGGGACGGCCGAGTTTTGGTTGAAATAGCTGCCCGAGAGAATCGATTGTCGCCAAGCATCGTGAAATCGTTCCCACTCGGCATCGATGCCGCCGCGACCGTTGCCCCAACTCTGCACCTGATAGCTCGAATCAACCGATCCATCCGCGCCGCGAATGTCGGTACGCGTACGGCGGTAGCTGCTGGTGACAGCGCGCGGGTCATCGAGCCCCTCAACCGGCGCGATGCGGTCGAACTGGGCCACCCGTGCCCCCGTCGCAGGATCATGCGTGTAGGTGCTTTGGCGAAAAGCCCAACTCGGCTGTCCCTCGACCGGAGGCGGACAGGTAGCACACGGCTGAGCAAAGCTAGCGACAGGAATCGCGGCCAAGAGTAATGCAACGATGGATCGATATTTCATGGATGCTGCCTCGTAGATCGGCCAACCGAGAGAAGTTGGCCATAGTTCCACAATAAACAGCGTGCGCGAAAATTTGCACAAGTTTCGACCGCAATTTCGCCCGTCCGGTGGGCGCGTGGTTCGATTGTGCGGAAAAGTCGGGCGATACGCCCCGACTAAGCGTAGCAGTTTTCGATTTCCCGATTCGCTCGAAACCGGGTGAACCTTATGCGAATCGTGAGCGTCCATGCTTACCGAACGCGAGT
>JBGSWC010000059.1:0-6603 GCA_041752635.1 Pirellulales bacterium
TTGCCCGCCACGCTCTATGGCCACGGCGAACCGGCGGTCAGCTTGGCGCTGAGCCGCGACGCGATGCGGGCCGTTGTTCGCCATCATTCGCGGGTCGTTGACCTCGAAGGGGCCGCCACGGGACAGGCACTTTTGCAGGATTTGCAGTACGATACGTTTGGCCGCGAGATATTGCACGTCGACCTGCTGAGGGTCGTTAAGGGCGAGCGTCTGACGGTTGAAGTCGAGGTACGGGGCAAAGGGGTCGCCCCAGGCGAAAACGAAGGGGGCGTGGTCGAACAGGTCCGCCACACGGTTGAAATCGAGGTCAATCCGGCTGCGATTCCAAGCGAATTGCATGTGAGCCTCGCGAAACTGTCGGTCGGCGAGACGGTGACGGCGGGCGAGATTATCGACATGCCCGAATCAGCGAAACTATTGAGCGACCCCGGCGACGCACTGTTCATCTGTAACTTGCCGTCGGCTGAGCCTGAAACCACCGAAGAAACTGACGCCAGTGCTGAGCCAGAGTTGGTCGGCAAAGCGGATGACGAGGAAAGCGAGAAGGATAGCGACTGAGCACTTGATCCACTTTGGAATGAATCATGCGTTTAGTCGTTGGCCTGGGAAATCCGGGCAAGAAATACGAAGGAACCCGACACAACATTGGCTTCGAGGTTGTGCAATGGTTAGCTCGCGAGCACGCGGCCAGTGTGCCTCGCGAGCGATTCGACGCCATTTTGCAGGAAGCGCAGTATGAAGGAAGCGAGGGGAGAGTCGAGAAGTTGCTATTAGCTCAACCGCTGACCTACATGAACGCGAGTGGTCGGGCAGTGCGAGCGATGATCGATTTCTATAAGATAGAGGTGGCCGATATTTTGATTATTTCCGACGACTTTCAGCTCGATTTAGGTAAGCTGAGGTTTCGGGGGTCGGGTTCGGCCGGCGGACAGAACGGGCTCGCCAGTGTGCTGCAGCATCTTGGCACACTGGAGGTGCCGAGACTGAGGGTGGGCATCGGACCCGTTCCGCCGCAATGGAGTACGATCGACTTTGTGTTGGGGAAGTACACAAAGGACGAACGAGAGATTGTCGACGAGACCGTTGGGCGGGCCGGCCAGGGTGTGGTCGCCTGGGCCGCCGAGGGACTCACGGCTGCTATGAACGGTTACAATTGATTTGAGCGTCGCTGCCGGCTTCGCGGGAACGACGTCAACCACAAGCCTATTCGGATCTGATACCAATCACGCGAACGGCCGCCAAGCGGCCACCAGACGGAGAGATCGATTTTGCAATTCAACGTGTATGAAGGCCTGTTTATCTTCGACGCGAATCGCTATGCGCGCGATCACGACCTGCCGAAGATTGTCGAAAAATGGATCGCCGACGCCGGGGGCGAGATTCTCGTCAGCCGATTGTGGGAAGAGCGCCGGTTGGCCTACGCGATCAAGGGTCACCGCAAGGGGACTTACTGGCTGATTTACTTCAAGACCGATTCGCAGAGCATTAAGGCTTTGAACCGGTTATGTGAAATCGACGACAACGTCCTTCGCCACATGGTGCTGAAGCTCAACCCGGCGCTCGTTGACCCGATAATCGCCCACGCCACCGGTGCGGTTGAAGTAGACGAACAGTCCGACGACGAGGAGTCTGAAGTCGCCGAAACCGTCGGTGTTGGTGCCGAGGAATAATTTCCACGAGAGCAATGGAGGTCGTCCGATGGCCAGTTTTAATCGCGTGATACTGATCGGCAACTTAACCCGCGACCCTGAACTTCGGCGTATTCCCAGCGGAACCGCAGTCACCGAACTGTCACTGGCGGTAAACGATCGGGTGAAGCGAAACAACGAGTGGGTAGAAGAAGCCACGTTCGTAGACGTCACGTTTTGGGATCGCAAGGCTGAAGTTGCCTGCGAGTACCTATCGAAGGGGCGACCTGTGATGATCGAAGGACGATTAAAACTCGACAAGTGGGAGAAGGACGGCCAAAAATTCTCGAAGCTTCGGGTGCTCGGCGAGCGACTTGAATTTATCGGCGACGGCAAAGGGGGCGGCGGTGGTGGAAGTGGCGGACGCCAATCCAGCAGCCGATCGAGCGGCAGTAGTGCGAGCGATGGCGAATCTTCCTACGACGACGAATACGACTATTCTGACAATTCGCCCGCGACGGCTCCCGACGACCTGCCGTTCTAAGTAACTCCTAAAAAATAAAACTCAAACTCAACAATCGCTAAAATTTAGGCGACTCGATCATGGCTCAACACGTCAAGAAAAAACTCGGCCCCAACAAGCGCCGCCAAAAGGCCGCCAATGGGGGCATCGAACTGCTACTCATTCAGTCGGTTGCCGACCTCGGTCACCAAGGCGACGTTGTGACCGTCAAGCGAGGCTATGCCGACAACTTTTTGATTCCGCAGGGTCTCGCTTGCGACGCGACCGACCACCACAAACGGATGGTCGACAAGCACAAAGCGAAGCTCCAGCAACTGGAACTCAAGCGAACCGCCGAACTACGCAGCTTTGCCGCCAAGTTGGGCGAACAGAGCGTGACGATCGAAGCCAACGCGACCGAAGATGGTCACCTCTACGGCAGCGTCGGGGCACCCGAAATCAGCTCGGCTCTCAAAAAGAACAACATCACGGTCAATACCGATCAAATCCGCATGGACGGCGTGATCAAAGAACTGGGCCTCTATACCGTCAAGCTGCGGCTGTCGAGCGAAGTCGAAGGCGAGGTCAAGGTATGGGTGGTACCGATGGTTGGTGTCGACGCCTAAGTTGGTCGCGACTTCGATCTGATCGTTGAACCGACTATCAACAACTTGTTCCTAGCTTGATGGTCTATGGAATGGCCCTTGCGCCGTGTGTTTTGGCTGGTCTCGATTTATTTGAGCGTTTCTGTTTGTCAATGGCAGCGGGGGTGGTTAGATTAGCGACCCGCTAATTACAAATACTCAGCCACGCGAAGGAGTGTGAGCCATGGCAGATCGGGATGATTCTCCGCGATCGTTCAACGACGATTCTCGTCCGTTCAAGAAGAAGCCGACAGACGGAACGCCAATCGGCAAAATGCTCGAGCGGCAGTTGCCGCATAGCGCCGAGGCCGAGCAGGCGGTCATTGGCAGTTTGATCTTGCTGCCTGAGCGATGCGACGAAGTCGCGCTGGTGGTCAAGGCCGACGATTTTTACGACGACGCTAATCGTCGCATTTACACTCACCTGCTGAGTCTGCACGAGACAGGACGCAGCATCGACCCGATGCTGCTGGTACAGTCGCTCAAGGACGCGGGCGAGTTCGAGATGACCGGCGGGGCGGCCTATCTGGCCGAGGTTGGGGCGGCTGTGCCGACGGCGGCTCACGCGGAATACTATGCGAAAATCGTTCGCGAAAAGTCGACGCTCCGGTCACTCATTCTGGCCAGCACCGACATTCTGCGCGACGCCTACGACCCAACGGTCGAACCACGCGAGATGTTGAGTCGCGCCGAAGAACGGGTATTTGCGATTCTCGAAGAGAAGGGAGAAGGCAAAGTTCACACGATCCGCGACGTGTTGCACGAATCAATCTCGCGGATTCACGCGCGCATGAAGAACGACCACGCCTTCGGCGGGATCGAGACAGGCTTTGACGATTTCGACGAGCTGACCGGCGGGCTGCATGGGTCAGAATTGCTCATACTCGCCGCGCGGCCCAGCATGGGCAAGACGGCCTTGGCGCTCAACATGGTCGAGCACGTGGCGATCAACCTTCGGCAGCCGACACTGTTCGTGAGCCTCGAAATGGCGGCGCTCGAGCTTGGCGATCGGCTGCTTTGCTCGCGAGCTCGCGTCAATGGCCATCGCCTGCGAAACGGTCACATCACGAGCGAAGAGCGCACCTTGCTCACGAAAACGGCCAACGAAGTGAGCGGTGCGCCGCTCTACATCGACGACATGCCGAGTCGCACGATGACCGAAATCGCCGCCAACGCGAGGCGAATCAAACGCCGCGAGGGACTCAAGCTGATCGTCATCGATTACTTGCAGTTGATCGAGCCCGACAACTCGCGCGATCCCCGGCAAGAGCAAGTCGCCAAGATCGCCCGACGACTCAAGGGGCTTGCGCGCGAGCTCGATGTGCCCGTGCTGTGTCTTGCGCAGCTCAATCGCCAGGTCGAAGCGACCCGCGATAACAAACCCCAGCTTAGCCACCTGCGCGAGTCGGGTGCTATCGAGCAGGATGCCGACGTCGTGATGTTTGTGCATCGCGACGAATACTATCAAACAAACGATGAAGACAAGCAGCGGGTGCGAGGCGAAGCCGATCTTTTGATTCGCAAGCAGCGCAACGGCCCGACAGGAGATGTGAAACTGACGTGGATGCACGACTTCACCCGCTTTGCGAATGCCGCACCGCAACAGCACGAAGAATTTGCTGGCATGGGCGGCAACTTCGGCGAATATAGCTAGCAGCATCGCTGCTGGCACTCCCGCCGGCAGAAACTCGCCAAGAGTTTCGGCGAAGACGTGAAAATCGGAAGTCTTGGCGACTTCCGCAGCGCTCCGCTAGCGCGTCGCGGCTAACACTCGTTGCGGGCGATTCTTAATTCGCCTTGTTGGCTTCTGGCTGATCGAGTATCCCTACCCCACCAAGCGGGCGTCCGACTGCGCATAGCGGTCGCCGCCCGGTTATTTTCTCTTCAATTGCCGCTCGGTTTGAGTCTCATCGCATGTACGAGCTACATTCAACCTACCTCGGTTGTTACCGTCTGATTGGCCCGCTGGTGGCTGCATCGGTTCTTGCGCTAGGGTCGTCGTCGACCGAAGCCCAGGGACGACGCAGCGAAATTGGTCACGGGGGGAGCGTGCGCGAAACGCTCGCCGAGGAGATTCCCGCGCCGCCACCGGCATCGGGAGTCAACGGACCTTCGCTGACCGCCACCGACATTCAGGTGGCCGACGTACGAATTTCTGGCAACGCGACGATTCCGACGACACAGATTCTCGCCCAATTGCAAACGCGCCGTGGCCGACCTTACGATCCCGCAACCGTTCAGCGGGACGTCAAAAAACTGGTGGGGCTACCTTGGTTTGTTGACGTTCAGACGTTCGTCGACGACACCGAACAGGGCAAACTCATCATGTTTCGTGTCGTCGAGCGACCGACGATGCGGTACGTCGAGTACCTCGGTAACAACAAAATTCGCGACAAGAACCTCGCCAAAGAGACGGGGCTGAAAGTGGGCGACGCCATCGATCCGTACATGATCGAAGAAGGCCGCCGCAAGATCGAAGAGCTGTATCGCCGCAATGGATATAACGACGTACAGGCAACGATCGTCGAAGGGACAAAACCAAGCGACAAGGGTGTGACCTACGTCGTGAACGAAGGGGCCGCCCAAAAAATTTGGGGAACAGAGTTCGAGGGCAACCAATTCGCCACTGACGGCCAGCTTCGCAACAAAGTCGAGAGCAAGCATGGTTTTGGGTATGTCTTTAAGAACTATGTCGATGTCGACTCGCTCGATGCCGACGTACAGAAGCTCACCGCCTATTACCGCGCGTTCGGGTTCTTCCAAGCAAAGGTAGGCCGGATCGTCGAGTTCAACGACGCCGGGACTTGGGCGACGGTGCGGTTTGTGATTCACGAAGGGCCTCGCTATCGAGTTCGCAACGTCACGATCGTCGGCAACACGCTGTTCGCCGAAGAGGATTTACGTGCTGGTCTCAAGCTGACCGCCGAGCAAGACTTCGAACAAGCAACCATGTCGGGCGACAGAGAGTGGCTCAAGCAGTTGTATGGTAGTCGTGGCCACGTCTTCGCCGACATTGTGGCCGAGCCGCGGTTCTTGGTCGAGCCGGGCGAGCTCGACTTGGTCTATAAAATCAATGAAGGGGGCCGCTTTCGGGTGGGTCGCATCTTCGTCCATATTGGTGGCGAAAACCCGCACACGCGCATCCAAACGGCGCTCAACCGGATTTCGCTCCGTCCGGGTGACATTGTCGACATTCGCGAAGTTCGCGCCAGCGAGCGGCGATTGATGGCCTGCGGACTCTTCGCCAACGACCCGGCGCGGGGGCTCGCGCCGACGATTTCGTTCCGCATTCCTGAAGGACAAGATTCGTATTTGGCGGAAGAGACGGGCTCGACGATTCGGGGGCAAAATCCCGAAGTCGATCCCGTCGCGAACCAGCCCGGCACTTATGAAGTTCGACGTCCGCTGACGCCGACTGATGGCAACCAAATGGATGTCCATTTGCAGTTTGATAGCAGTGGCGAACTCGTGCCGGCGTCGACTCCCCAGCAACCGCAGGTACTTCCGCAACGGACTGGCTTGTACACCGATGGTCCCATCGTCCATTCGGTACACAAGTGGCCACTGGAGTGGGGTGACGCGAAGCCCCCGGCCCAAGAGCCAGCGATGCAACAACCGGCTCACCAACCCGCTTACGCGAACTTACCAATGACAGTACGCGGCCAATCGCCATCGGGTGCAACGCCCGATCCGTGGCGGCAAGCTGGAGCTCAGGAATTCTATCGAACGACGACTCCCGCAGCCAGTCCACCGGCCAGTCAACCAGCCGCGCGAATGGCGGCGAATCCGGCTTATGGTTCGTTGCCACAATCGGGTGCCATGCCAGCCT
>JBGSWC010000060.1:0-2271 GCA_041752635.1 Pirellulales bacterium
GCTTGATTTGGTTGATCGAAATCGCGTAACCAACACCCACATTCACGCGGCCGCGCTTTTCGAACGAGCCGCGACCATTGATGCCGATGAGCTTGCCCTCGGCGTCGAACAGCGCTCCGCCGGAATTACCGGGATTGATCGCCGCGTCGGTTTGCAGGCAATCCGCATACTCAAGCAGCGTACCCGCCGGATATTGGTAGCGGTGCACACCCGAGATCATGCCGTAGCTGACCGAGGGGGTAAAATCATCGGCCAGCAGAAACGGATTGCCGACCGCGAAGGCCCAATCGCCGACTCTCACGTCGTCACTGTTGCCCAACTCGGCGGTCGGAAAATCGTCGCGGCCGAGCAGTTGAATCATCGCTACGTCGCCGACGGGGTCGATCCCGACGACGACGGCATCGTACATCTGGCCGTCGGAGAGTCCACACTTCATCGCCGCACCGCAGGGAGCGACGACATGAAAATTGGTGAGCGCAAGGCCATCGGGAGAAATGATCACACCGGAACCGCCCCCTTGGCCGGAGCCTTCAAAAATGGCCACCGCTGCCGCTGTCGACTTTTTCAACACGGCAACACGCTCCGCTTCGGTTGCGAGCACGCTCGGATCGGGCGTGACTTCAGCGTGGCTTGTGCCGACGAGAACAGTAATTAAGACACAGGTTGCAAGAGCGCGAGACTTCATTTGACGAGCCGTGCCTCAACCAAGTGCAAGAGATCGCCCAAGTCGAGATTCTCGCCGTAATCGACAGCGATTTTGAGCCGCTGCTTACCGGTGACGTCGATATCGATTTCTTTGGGCGGTAAATCGCCGGCAATTGTTTCTGTGAAGACGACCTCGCCATCGGTTTCTATTGTGAGCAGCACGTTTCCCTGGCTCACCATCTGGGGATCGATCCCGGCCGTCGCGACGAACCGGCGCATCGAATTTGGGAGTCGGTACTCAAGTTCGCTCCGGCTTCGGAGGGCTAAACCTTTGTTGTAGGTCGTCAATCGTTCGCTGCCACCCGCAGCGTCGGAAGGCCATAACAATGTCAGGGGCGATCCACCGAACGAAATGTTGCGTCGCGGCGCACCATAATTTCGGATCGATTCCGCTGTGGCGGGAAGTTCGACCAAGGAAGTCCATTTCGACACCAACGGTTCCATGTCACTTATGTAGGAGAGCTTTCCAACAGAATAGTCTGCGCTGGCAACATCCGCCAACGGCACACGCAGGTCGAGGCCGACGGTGGTCGTCACTTGAAGCTCCTCGTTCTTCTGCTCGATCTTACTAGCAGCCAACTTCGCTCCCGAAGCGAGCGCCATCCAACACATCGGCTCAGCCACCGCCTGAGTACCAGCCTGATAAAAACCGAGGCCGGCAATCTTCGCGCGTTTGACGGGAATCGTGTCGCCTTCCCAGGTAAACTCGACTTTATCTGTGTCGATGTTGTTGATCACACCGGAGAGTGTTTCCGTCTCTGCAGAATCCTTCTTCGTGATAACCAAAATATCGCCGGTGAGAACCTCGCGCTGCCAGGCCTGCGATTGACTCGCGGCGGGCAAGAATTGCACGAACCTCACTTGCTCGGCCGGAATCGTGAGCGGATTCTCGTCGAGCGGAGTGCGAATGGTGGCGACTCGATCGGTAAGTGTAAACTCGGATATCGCGAATCGCGAACCATCGACCAATTCAATCATCGGCGTAGTTTGTAAATCGGCTGATGGAGCTTCATGCCGCCTCACTTCGAGCAATTCTTTCGTCGGATACGACCGGGTTTCGCCAGCGGTCGTCAGGCTGATTTCACTTGAGGTCCATCCAGCGAATTCGCCAGTCACTTCCGAACCATCACTGGTGGTGAGCACGACTGGATCCGCACTCAGTTTAGGAGCGATTGAGAAAGTCAGCACCGTGATGGCACAACACAGCGTCAATCGGAAGTGGAAATGTTGAAGCATGTTTTGATTCTGGCGGGGACTATTTGGCGGGGTCCGCAGCCGACTCATCGGCCAAGTCGCGGAAGTATTGTTCAATCAATTGGCGGTAATGGGCGGGAAATTCACGGCCTATCTGCTGCATCGCTTCTTCGCGCTCCTTGGGCGGCAAATCACCCCAGCCCGATTTATGGCCAATGTCACTGGGGTCAACCTTGCCCGGGGCCTTCATCGAAGGAAGTTGGCTGTCCTTCATGGGCGTGGAGCTTTGGGCTGAACCGGCCGCGCCCCCTTGTTGTTGCTGTTGTTGGTCTTCGGCTTTCTTGATGAGTTTGTCTAGCGAGTCGAGCACAC
>JBGSWC010000061.1:0-9415 GCA_041752635.1 Pirellulales bacterium
GCCCCGTGCCAGAAAACCGGTGTCGCCGTCTCGCGCGCTCATCACCAAGTGGCTGTGCCGTTCGGTTGTCTTCGCCGGTGGTTGGGGAGACAATCGAAGATGGAAGTGGCGGGGATGCGGATTGAGTTGTGTGAGTTGCGATGGATGTGTGTCCCCGTTTCGCCTCCAATCGATGGTTAGGCCCTCCTAACCATCGATTGATTTTAGAGATCAGGCCACCAGCAGTTAGATATACGATTACGCATCAGAAGTTCAAAATGTACGCCGACTTCGCTCTCGCTGTAACTGTTCTCGGATCATGTGCCGTTCACTCCTAGTAGAGTAGTTTTGATTCTTTGAGCGATCCGCGACGATTTGAAGTTCATCATGTGTTAAATGCTCGATCGATTGCAACAAGGCCCAGCAGCAGTTTTTCTTATACAACTGGTCTATAAGTGCAATTCGGGACGTCCCGTGCACATTTGACGCTAAGTCGCTAAGAGCGATTGCCGCAGCCAATTGATTATGCGACCAATCTTGTTCAGACAAACTGCTTAGTACACCGCGAGCCAACTCAATTCCCATCTTGCCTGTTCGAATAGCTTCTCCGAATTCGTTCCGAATTGGAGACCCGATTGGATATTTCAGGAGCGCGGAAGCGACATCGGTCGTCATCTCACCATGTTCTGCGACTTTCATATTCCAATATGCCTTAGCCGCTTCACCGATATTCATTTTCGGGCAATTAAAATCAGCTATCAGTTGAGGCGCATCACCGCAGACAAATGCTGCGGCATCGTGACCGGCAAATTCAACCACTGCAGCTAACAACCCAGAAGAAGTCTTAAATTCAAAAGGATCGTGTATAAATGACGCCATACAAACCTCCGATATACTTAAAGCTGCACTACCAGCGTTGGGCAATTTGACATTCGGCAACTCTTTATTGCGTTTGCTGAAGTTCGACTACCGATGATAAACATTATTCGTACTTCTGCGCGTTTATGCCTTGTTCCACTAAATTGAATCAATGTGTTCGCGCATAGACTAAGCCGGGCGCCCTGTAGACCAATCGGGGACAGACATCCATTCCCCGATTTTCTCCCCCGACCCGCTTGACACGATTCAGGAGACCTTGGGGACCTTGGGGGGGACCTTGGGGGACAGACATCCTAATCGAACTCAGCGAGTCGCCGCAACTTGTTGCTGTGAAGTGAGTTAATGTCGACCGGTCGAGGCAGCCTTCGTCGGCTGCGGGGGGACTGCCGCCCGCCGGGACATCCAACTCCAGCGGGGGAATTCAATAGCCGCGTGCAGGGGCGTCGAGTCCTTGCTGTGATTTTCCCCAAAAATAGCCACAACTGTTTGTTTGGCCATGAATTGAGAAAAACGAACGGCGGTTGCAGCAGTGGCTGTCCCCCGATCGCCGCGGGAGGTTTAACAACCTCCACTACGGTGCCGCTCGCAGCATGGCATCCGGCACCCGGCCAAAAATCGTTGTCGAAATTGGCCGCGCGGTGTGGTAGAACGGGTGCATGTAAAGATGTGTTCGATACGCTGCACTGGGCAAGCCAGAGGGTGGCGCCAGACCTATCAACCCTTTCCTCTAGACTCTCCACACTCGACTCTCGACTCTCAAAAATGGGTTTTGTCCAAAACGTCGCCAACTGGTCAGTCAAAACCCAGGTACGAAATTCACTGGCGATGTGCGAAATCGACTGGAAAATAAGTGGTTTTTGCAATCTTCGAGTATGACAAAAGTCGGGGTTTTGTCCCCTCCAATCGTGTTGGCTGTTTCGTGGACAAAACGGTCAGAACCCAATCACAGAATTTGCCGACGAGTGATGAGTGATCTTGTTTGGAATGCGACAAGCTAGTGACTACAGTTGGTCGAGCAATGCCGCCAGGTCGGGATCGATGTCACTCGAATCGTCGGAGTCGTCGTCGGTTTCTGGTTCTCCCTCAAGGCTGGCCAGCAGCGCGTCGAGATCGTCGTCATCGTCCGATACGCTCGCCTCTGGTGCGGGCGTCGCTGGTGTGTCGAGTTCGCTCAGCAAGTCATCCAACTCGTCGGTGCCAGAATCGGGCGATTCCTCGACAGGTGTGGGTGCCGGTGGTGGCGGAGCCGGGGCAGCCGCGGCGGGTGCTGGGGCAGGGGGGGGGCTCACACTATCGACGGGCACATTGACCGGTGCCCAAGGCCCTGCGAGTGCCGATCGTGAAAGCGAAGTAAACGCGCCGAGCCGGATTTCGGGGCGTCCACGCATCCACAACAGGGGCATGAAACCCTGGCTAATCGCATGGGCGGCAACGGCTTCCGAGACGAGACGCTCGGTCGAGGGCAGAGCAATTTGATCGCCGTCTTGATCGGTATAGTAGTACAGAGGCAATTCACCTTGAATCATGATCGAGCCAAGTTCCATTGCGTCCATGCCACTGGCGGCAAAGGTTTTTGCCAACAGCAAGCCGGCGAGATTGGCGCCGTTGCCCCACAGGAATCCTTTGAGTCCAAATTGGGGAGTGAATTCCTCGAAATCGAAAGGATCGATCGGCTCGGTCTTCGCACCGTAGGGCCAACGCAGCATGAATCGCGGTGTCGTGAGTCCGAGGTAGGCGGAGTGAGGAAGATTGCTCAGAGCCTGCCAGGATTCAGCAACCGCCGGGTGAATTTCGTCGGGCTTTTTCTTGACAAGTGCGTCATTGCCAATCGCAGCGATGAAGGGGGCGCCGGATGCTGCGGCCACTTTTGCAATTCGTCCCAACAAATCAGCATGGGGAGGTGTTTGCTCGAACTGAAAATTGCCCACAATCACCGAGGGCGCCGTGGTGCGCGTGTCGAGGGCTGGCTGTTCGACCAACAGTTTGTAGAGTCCCGATTCTTCGAGACTTTCGGCGGTTGCCAGGTCGGCAGCGACTTCCTCAGCCGAAATATCGTAGAGAACGATTTGCAGGTCGGTACCCGTCTCCAGCTCTCGCACCATGAGGTCGACACTACGCCAAAGCGATTCGAGCGTCTGGAAGTCGGGGTGATGCAACACACGTCTCATCAGTGACGAAAGCGCTGAATCGACCGCGGCCACGTAAGCAGCCTGGTCGGGGCTTGCCGCTGGCTTGATAAAGGGCCGAACAATTTGCTTCACCAATTCATCCACTGGCGCTGCTGTTTGCGCAGCGGTGGTGGTCCCCATGAGCCGAGAAAAATCGCTGAGCTTTGTGTTTGGAATCGCAGTTCCCCGGGGCTTCGATCGCAGTCGGGTCGCCGATTCGGCCAGCGGCCCGCCCCAGGCTTGTACTTCAGCGGCGGCGGAGTCGAATGTCGATGAGTTTTGCAGTCGCCGCCTTAGTCCGGCGAGTTCGGCAAAGACTTCGACATTTTCATAGAGCTCGTCAGGGTGAAAGTCGTCGAGCGAGCCGATCGACACCTCGACCGCCGCTCCCCCATCGCCGACGGGCAGACAGAGTTTGAGATTCATGCTGGCAAGCACATCGTCGAGATTGTCGACATCGACGCGGCGTGGCTTTCGCGTGGCGAGTGCGGAACCCGACTCGAGTTCGCCCCGATTCGCGCGGCCTGAAAAGTCGCCCAATACAACCAGTCCAAAAGTGTCGCTATTCGATCGACGAGTCGGAGGAGCTGCTGAGAGTTTGCCAAAGCTGACCGAATAATTCATGCCTCAAGCCCTGAGCGTGGTGATAAGTTGTACGCGAGCACATCGGATTTCATCGTACCTAGTGCGCGAATCACAGCAAGCCTTTGAGCGAATTGGCCACCATCGGGTGGGATCAGCAGGTACTATCCTGTGATGAGTGGCGGCTGCTTGAAGAAGGGGGCTTCACCTTCGGTTGGATCCCATGCCTTGTTGGCATATTGGTCCCAGCCGTACCGAACGGCGGCGCTCCAGACGCGACCATCGCTGGTACGGTGGTAAGCGAGTGCCGCCTTATCGAACCACAATTCGAGGTTTTCGGTCGGGCGATCATCGCCTGCAGCAGAAATGCTCCAGCCTTTAATCAAGACGTTGGCGAGCGTCACCAACATGTAGGGATAAATGTAGATGTCGCTTTCGGCCTGCGAAGTCGACTTGTAAGTGTGAACAGAGTGAATGAAATGAATGTCGGCCTTACGCAACTTTCGCTCCGAACCCTTCTCGAATTTGCGATCTTCCATCGCAAAACTCATCAGAAGCGGCGTCGCGCGATCAACGAGCCGAGTAATGCTGATGGTTGAAAAAGGCTCTTCTTTTTTTGCCTCACTCGGCTTGGCGGCGCTCGCTGCTCCACCACCCGTTCGCCCTTGAGCCCCACCCGCCTGCCCCCCAGCAGGAGCTTTTACACTCTCGCTGACGGACTGCGAAGCACCCTGCAAACTGAAACTCATCGAATCGATGGGCATCCATCCCTGATCGTTGACACTGTACATATAAGCGTCTTGGATCTTTTTGCCCCCTTCCAGCTCGCAGTAAGTTCCCTTTAGATCACTCAAACGGAGAAGTATCATGGCACGAGCTCTTACAAGTAAACGCTTGACTCGCCCCGCGTGGGGAAAGCAGTTGATTTTTTCGGCGATCGTCGAAAGGTTGTTCGCCGGCTTGTACTTTAAGCAATTAGGCGGGCGAACGGAAATAAAAACGAAACGCGCCGGGGCGACAAACGCCACGGCGCGTCTTTTGCGGGCAGCCGGAGAACTCGCGGCAGGTTTCGAGGCCGAGCAGCACCGACCGAGAGTCGTGGTGAACGATCAGGAGAAACCCTTTTCGTCGCTCTTCCACTCTATACCGGCATCGCCCCACTTCTTCTGCTTGGTATTGTCCCACGCCATTTCGGCACTCTGGTTGAATGTCTTGCCATCGTTGGTCTTGGCGTACTTGAAGGCGATCTTGTTGTAATAGAACGCCACTTCTTCGGTCGGCCGGTCGTCGGCATCGCCCGAAACCGACCATGACTTCACGAACGCTCGCTCCAATTTGTATTTGAGGTAACAGAATGGCTCGCCAGTCGCGCCCGCACCTGCCACTTCGACAAAGTTGATCTCCGCCAAACCGGCCGTGTTGCCGTTGATGGCAAATTGAGACAGTTGCGGCGAAGCCCAGTCCATGCTCTTGCTGATCGTGCACTCCTGCAACTCGCCGACACCGATGTTGATGTCTTCGGTACCACCCTTCTCGCCGCTTTCCTTCATTTCGCGTTCGACCCCAAAGCTAAAACTATCGGCAATAAACCAATTGCCGTCGTTGTAGCCCTCGGTAGTGATCGATTTGTCGCCATCGACGTTGGTGAGCTTTACAAAAATCATGTCAAATGCCCTTTTTGTTGTAGTCCGAAGGACTGAAGTGGAGCGTCACGGGGAATTAAACAGTACGCAGGCCGATCGACGCCATTAGGCCCATTGTTTCTTCATAGCATCGGTAATCTTCGCGGGCAATGATTTTCCCCCATCATCGAAGTGAATCACATTGCCTTCGTTTTCGCGTCGCAGAATCGACTCAAGTGCCGCGACGACTTTGGAATCAGTACTCTTTCGAATGTCGACCGCACGTCCCTTGGCATGGGCATCGTCCGAGCCGCCGCCTTTCTTCGAGCCGCCGAGTGCCTTGTTGGCGAGCGCGAAAAACTCCTTATCCTTGTGTTCTTCATACAATACGTCTAGTTGTTGTCTGGTTTTCTCGTCGCGTTTGAGTTTGGGGTCGCGGGTGCCACGCTTTAGTTTGTTGACCCAGGCGTCCCAAAGTTCGGTGCCTTGTGGGGCCGACTCTTGTTTGCCCGCTTCGACGACGATTGGTTTGCCATAATGGGCCGACACCTCTTCGAGAATAGCCAGCAACTTCTTGTCGAGGCCACGAATCTCGCCCTTGACTTGGGGCTTGCCGCCCCCCTTTGTCCCTGCGGAGTCGGCATCATCGGACGACTTTGTCCCTTTCTTTTCGGCCCCCTTCTTTTCGGCCTCCTTTGACTCCGCCTTTTCTTTCTTCTTGGCCTCGTCCTCGACCTTCTTCGGCCCCTTATTGAGGGTGGCTAGTGATTCCCCGCCGGGATCAATCCGAGAGTCGGGCCTCGCCATTCCCACCGCCTTCTCTTGGAATGCCGCGATAGCCGAAATTGTCTTGGGGCCGATCAGTCCATCGACGTCGAGTTTCTTGAATCCGCATGACTTGGCGAATCCGTTTAGCAACTCTTGGACCAATTGTGTATCCTCGGGCTTGTTCTTGCCCCCCTTGCCTACAGAACTCGAAATTTTCTTAGCCATAGATACTGCTCCTACTGGCGACTGGCTATTGCCGGTCAAGCGTTTGTGTCACCCGATCCTAACCTGTGGTCGCCATTTTATTGCTGTAGTATTTGTTCGACGAAACTCCGATATCGGGGCAGAAAAACTTTTGGTCGCGTCGGCGATTTCTTCGATACATCATGCTATTCTGCCGGACCGACGCCTTTGAAAGGCTATTATCCCCCAAGCGACCCGGCCTGCAGATGCAGTTTGAGGCTGGCGATCAGCTTCCGACGACGACGCTTGAGCGCATCGTAAGAAAGCCCCATCTCCGCAGCGACTTCGCGGAGGCTGGCCCCGTCGCACAAACGCTGCCAAATTTCTTGCGACTCGCTGTCGAGTTCGGCAACGGCGGCTCGCAGTTGCTTTACTGCTTCCTCCGCTTCGGCCAATGCCGCCGGATCGTTGGGGTCGCGAAACAATTGGCTCGCTGAGTCGTCGTCGTCGGGGGTGTCTGAAATCAGCGTCCTTCGTCGCTCAATTCTCCGGACTTGTTTTGAGAAGTCTTTGAATCTTGCCGATAGGACGAGATAGAGGAAGCTGTAGAAGCTGCAGCGTTTCATGCTTTCGAGCTGATCGGTGTCGAACTTGCTGATGGCTTCGACGGTCCAGAACACCGCATTCTGCCGGGCGTCGTCGATATCGGTCGACGAGAATTCGGTCGAACGAGCGAGCCACTGAATCAAGCGTTCGGTCTGAGGGCTGTAGCGCACGAGCAACTCGTCGCGGGCCGGCAAATATTCGCATTCTTTGGCCAGCACAACGAGTGCTTCGTCGTCCATTAGGGCCATGTCGAGGCAACTCGAGGCGTAGTCGTTTTCTTGGCTCATGCCATTTCCTCAAGGGAATTTCTGCCTCTGATCGTAATCGAAGCCGACGCCCGAGAAAAGCAGATGAAGGAAATTAATCGTCGGCCCGTTCCTGCTTTGGATTGCTGTAAGGGAGTGCATCGCTGTGCCCCCGCGGTCTTTGATTTGCCACCGGCGACGATTATTCGCATGAGCGAAATTGACGTGCGTGCAAAACAAGACTATTTTTAGGAGAGGGCAGTAATCCAGGTTCGCACTCAAACCGGCTGTGACGGTGGTTGTCGCCTTCAGCCACTTTTTAGGATCTGCGGTTCGGCATGTTGGTTTCAATCAATCACCAGCAGCGTGGACGGAAGCCATGAAGAAACTCGCCGAAATCTTTACGCGCCTGTTGGGCCGACTGGCGAACATTCCGGGCTTGAGGTTCATTCAGGACTATATGGTCGAAGCCCGCGGTGCGGGAGTTGCATTCGGACAGCGCAAAGGCGACTATGTCGCTTACATGCGGCATGGCCAGGGTGCGCTCGACGATGTTGGCGAAATGGCAGGGCGAAAGAAGGGAGGGCGTGTCGAAGAAGACGACGATTTTGACGACGACGATTACGCCGTCGATGAAATTGACGACTTGGAATACGATTCGGACGAGAGCAGCACCTACGACGGTTACTCAGGTACACGCGATCACGACTATCCGCCGAGCGACGAGTACAACGCCTATTACAACGACGACTACAAGAGCTATTGAGGGAAACGATGTTCGTGGCGACATTTGCCCTACCTCATCCAAGTGCTTCCATTCTCAAGGTAAACGTCCATGCCGGGGCCGAACGACGAAGAACAACGCGACCGAGTACATACCGTCAAGTGTCCGCTGCCATCCGATGCCAATGGCGAATGCCCGCTCATTTTTCGCCAGATGCGGGCCAAAGAAGAATTGAGTCGACCCTTTGAATACGCCGTCGAATTCGTGAGCGAAAAGGACGACATTAAGTCCAACGATTTGCTTGGCGGTTCGATGACTATCAGCGTGAGGATGCCCCAAGATGAGCGTACTCGCCATTTCAACGGAATCGTTACGAATTTTGCTTATTGCGGTCGGGCCGAGGGCTATTCGCAGTATCGTGCAGTGCTGAGACCGTGGATTTGGCTTCTGAGCCGCAATTTTAATTGCCGAATTTTTCAAGAGATGTCGGTGACGGACATTTTTGAGAAGGTGTGTCGGGAAACTCACGGATTCGCCGATTTTCGCCAATCATTATCGAGTTCCTACAAGGTGCGCGAGTATTGCGTGCAGTATCGCGAAAGCGATTTCTCTTTTGTTAGTCGACTTCTCGAAGAGGAAGGGATTTTTTATCACTTCGAGCAAGAAGAAGACAAGCATACGCTGGTGCTGATGGACTCCAATACGGCGTTTACCGACGTCTCAGGGGAAAAACAGATTGTCTACCGCCCGCCAGGGGAGTCGCGTGCCGAGCGCGAACATATCTCTGCCTGGCAAGTGGCCCACGAAGTGCAAACCGGAGAGTATGTTCATGACGATTATGACTTCACGAAGCCGCGTGTCGATCTTGAAACACAAGCGGCCAAAGCCCGCGAACACTCTGAGTCGGACTACGAAGTTTACGACTACCCGGGGTTGTATACAGAGGCAAGTGATGGGGAAGCCCTCGCACGAGTGCGTATCGAAGAGCTGCAAATACAGCATCGAAAGTACGAGGGAATAAGTGACCATCGTGGGCTTGCTCCCGGCAAAGTATTCGAATTGATCGAATTCCTTCGCGACACCGAGAATGGCGAATACGCCGTTATATCAAGTGAAATCGAAATCGAATCGGCCGAAATCGAACAAATGCGAGCTGACGCGGAGAATCGTTTCGACGTCGATTTCGAGGCGATTCCCAAAGAAGAGCCATTTCGACCACGTCGCACGACTCCCAAGCCGTTCGTTCGTGGCCCCCAAACGGCGGTCGTTGTTGGCAGGGCGGGCGAAGAAATTTGGACCGATAACTACGCCCGTGTCAAACTGCAATTTCATTGGGATCGGGAAGGGCAATCTGACGAAAACAGCTCGTGCTGGGTACGCGTCTCTCAGTTGTGGGCGGGCAAGGCCTGGGGCGGCATTCATATCCCCCGAATCGGACAGGAAGTCATTGTTGATTTTCTCGAAGGAGACCCCGATCGACCGCTGGTGACTGGTCGGGTTTACAATGACGCATTGATGCCTCCCTACACTCTGCCCGATAACCAGACCCAAAGCGGTGTCATTAGTCGATCTACCAAGGACGGTACGCCCGCGAATTTTAACGAGCTAAGATTCGAGGACAAAGCAGACGAAGAAGAAATCTATTTTCACGCCGAAAAG
>JBGSWC010000062.1:0-2248 GCA_041752635.1 Pirellulales bacterium
GACCTGCGCGGCGACTCGTGTGTCGCCGCGCGGCCAGGGTTTGGCAAGCTGTCTAATCGCGATCAAAAGTCCGCCACGGACGTGACCCCGCTCGGGAGCTGTTGCTCGATGTCGTTTCTGCGCCCCCAACGCACCGTCGCACGTGCTTCGACCGTCACCGGCTTCGGCTATTGGAGCGGCGAAGACGTCAGCGTCGAGTTTCACCCTGCTCCGGCCGATTCGGGCGTGGTGTTCGTCTACGCTCCTGCTGGCCGCAAACCGCTCGAAGTGCCCGTCGATCTATCGCTGTGTTCCGAGACGGCACGCCGCACTGTTCTTGAGCAAAGTGGTGTTCGCATCGAGATGATCGAACATATTCTTGCCGCCCTCTCGGGCGTCGAAGTCGACAATTGCCGCGTCGTCGTCACAGCTAGCGAAATGCCCGGCTGCGACGGTTCGAGTCAAGCGTTTGTCGAAGCACTCGACGCGGGTGGCTACACCGAACAAGATGCCTGGGTGATTCCGCTGGTTGTGCGACGCCCTTGCCGCATTGAGCGCGATGGCAAGAGCATCGAAGCCTATCCAAGTGTGGCCGGCATCATGTCGATCGAGTACTATCTCGACTACGGACGCGACAACGTAATCGGCCGCCAGAACTTCGCCATCGAAGTCACTCCCGATAGTTTCCGCGCCGACTTGGCTCGCGCTCGCACGTTTGTGCTCGAGCACGAAGCCCAGGCGTTTAAGTCGCAGGGTAAAGGGACTCGAGTTACTCCCCGCGATCTGTTGATCTTTGGTCCGCTTGGTCCTGTCGATAACGTTTTACGATTCGCCGACGAGTGTGTGCGGCATAAGACACTCGATGTGGTCGGCGATATGGCCCTGGCGGGCCGCCCCATCGTTGGCCACATCGTCGCTCATAAAAGCGGACACCAACTCAACGCGCAGCTCGTATCAAAGCTCTTGGCTGACGAGTCAGATTCGCTACGAGAGTGTGCGTAACAAATAGCAACCATAAACCATCCTCCAATAGACCTTTTGGTCGCTTCGCCAACGGAGTTAATAAAATATGGCCTCTAGCATTGCCAACAACGCGTGGGTCGATCCTCGCGCCAAAATCGACGACGATGTCGAAATCGGCCCTTTTTGCATGGTTGGCCCCGACGCCTCGATCGGCCGCGGTACGCGGCTCATCAGTGCCGTGACGATTCTCGGCAACGTGACGATTGGCCGCGACAACGTGCTCTATCCACAGGCGGTTATAGGTGGCGAACCCCAGGACATCAGCTACACAGGCAGCGCCACCAGTGTCGAAATCGGCGACAATAACATCATCCGGGAAGGGGTGACCATAAATCGCGCCACCGAAAAAGAAGATGGTGTGACACGCGTTGGCAATCGCAACTTCTTTATGGCCAACAGCCACGTCGCCCACGATTGCAAAGTCGGTAGCTCGATTATCATCGCCAACGGCTCGCTGCTCGGTGGTCATGTTCACGTCGACGATTACGCTTCGATTTCGGGCGGCGTCGCGGTGCATCACTACACGACCATTGGCAGCTACAGCTTTGTCGGCGGCTTGAGCCGGGTGCTGCACGATGTGCCACCCTTTATGCTTTGCGAGGGATCGCCCGCGCGACCGCGGTGCATCAACATCGTCGCCCTCAAACGCAAGAATTTTGAACCCCACGTCATCGACGCATTGGCCGAAGCTCATCGGTTGCTGTATCGCGCGAAGGTGGGACTCGATGCCGCCCGCGAAGTGCTGCGTGGCAACGACCGACTCGTTCCGCAGGTGAATCAACTACTCACGTTCATCGAAGGCCAACAAGAAGGCCGACACGGACGCGGACGCGAAGTGAGGAGAGCCGCTTAACATGACTCCGCTAAAAACAGTTCTCGTCGGCGTGGGCCATTTGGGTCGCATTCACGCCCGACTCGCGAGCGAAGCACCCCATATCGAACTGGTGGCCGTCGTCGACGCGGCGCCCGATGTCGCAGCGACCGTAGCGTTTGAAACCGGCGCGCGTAGTGCGACGGACCTCGCCGACGTCATCGACGACTGCGAAGCGGCGATCGTCGCCACTCCAACCATTTATCACCACGACGTTTGCACGCAGTTGCTCGAAGCGGGCAAGCATGTGCTGGTCGAAAAACCAATCACCCACACGGTTGCCGAAGCCGACTCGCTAGTACAGCTTGCCGTCAAGCAAGGCTGCGTGTTGCAGGTCGGCCACGTCGAACGATTCAACCCGGCCCTCGAAGCGGC
>JBGSWC010000063.1:0-1994 GCA_041752635.1 Pirellulales bacterium
CCTGCAGCACCACATGGCCGCGCGTCTCCAGCGCCCGCGCGAGCCGCGAGCGGAGAAACTCGTCGTCGTCGACAATGAGGTAGGTTGTCTGGGACATGTTCACTCATTATGGCTGAGCGATGCTGGCAATTCCACTGTGACCCGCGTGCCTCGTCCTTCTATCGACTCGACCGCAATTGAACCGCCGAGGCGTTCGACAACGCTCCGTGCGAGAAACCAGCCAAGTCCCATGCCGCGACCCGGTTGCTTGGTGGTAAAGAACGGTTCGCCTAACCGGTCGAGCACTTCGCGGCTCATGCCAGGGCCGTGGTCGACAATGGCGAATCGCAGCATTTCGGCGACTTCGCTCGCCGTGATTTCGATTTGACTGTTTGGCTCGGCGTCGAGCGCATTCTGAACCAGCCCCCGTAGCGCTTGTGCCGTGGCGACGACCGGCACCGTAACGGTGTGTGACGTGGGTTCGATACACAGCGAAATTCGCGCTGCCTGCGACGCGCTCAACCCATCGATGAGTTCTTCGCAAAGCTCGGTGGCCGAGACGGTGCGCGGCGCTTCGCCAATCATCTGGCCCGAGTCGAGGGCCATGCGGTCGAGTATCGCCCGGCAACGCTCGAGTTCGCCCCGAATGAGCTGCATGTCTTCCATCAACGTTTCGCTGCTCGCCTGCTCCCGGATATCGCGCTCAATTTCACCAGCGACCACAGCAATTGTCGAAAGTGGCGTCGCGAGTTCGTGGGCCGCCCCGGCGGCCAGAGTGCCGAGCGCTTCGAGCTTCTCGCTGCGGGCGCGTAATTCTTCGGCCCGGCGTCGACGTTGTTCGCTGTCGCGTAGTTCACTCGTGAGCCGCGTCAGGAAACTCACGATCACACAAGCACATGCGGCAAACGCAATGAACTCGCCCGCGACCGCCAGCGGCACACCATCGCTGCTCGACAGTGGCCTCAACCTCTCGGCGAATGTCAGTTCCTCGATCGATCGGTGCGAAGCGTAAATCAAACCGATCGCCCCGATCGCCACGCCACAAGCGGTCCACGCCCAAGCCGCCGGCAGCAAGACGGCCGACAGCGCCACGTTCACAAAATAGAAAATCACAAACGGATTGGTCGGCCCGCCAGTCGCCCACAGCATGGCCGACAGCACCACGAGGTCGAGCAAAGTGAGTCCGCCGAGCACCGCATACCAAGTTCGGGGACTCACGCCTGGGGCATCGTGACGATGACGTGCGAGCCACGCGACATATATCGCATTCGAGAGGCCCGTCACTGCGAGTCCGCTCGCCAGCGGCCAGAGATCGAGTTCGACCTCCAGCCAAAACTGCACCGTCAAGATCGTCGCCAGCTGTCCGACAAGCGCCACCCAACGCAACTTTGCCAGCCACTTGGCGTTGGTGGCCAATCGCTGGGTATCGAGTCGCTGGGCCTCGTCGTGGGTATTACCATTGCGGCTTTCCATCGATCCATCGTAGTCGGTTCGAGGTCCCCGCGCAATCCAAATTAGCCGCGATGCGTCAGCGACGCGCTTTCATGGCCAAACTCGCGTCGTCACTCCCGACCAGCCACCGCCGCACCGCCGCCGAATCAGCGACTCTGCCGTGTTTGTTGCCAAACTCACCGGGCTTCACGTGTGTGATTGCTGGTGCAATGGACATACAGTTATCGCCGCCCTGTCACGCGATGTGGCAGTGGCGCCCGGCGAATATTCCGTTGGCGGCTGTTGCAATTCAATTCCCCACGGCTTTTCCTTTTCTCACAGGGCGATTACCATCGGTGAAACAAGAGAATTCCAAGGAGCAATGGTGTGGCCGTTTCCAACGACATTTTTAGCGGCTGCATGCCAGCCTTGATGACCCCCTGCGGGGCCGATGGCACACCTAATTTTGAGGCCCTGGTCCGCAAAGGCCAGCAGCTTGTCGAGCTGGGGATGAAAGCGGTCGTGTACTGCGGATCGATGGGAGACTGGCCACTGCTGACCGACCAGCAGCGGATGGACGGCGT
>JBGSWC010000064.1:0-5627 GCA_041752635.1 Pirellulales bacterium
GGCGAGAGTCCCGGCCCCGCCTCGACCGGTACGCTGTAGCAGCCGGGCGAAGTTTCCCACTCGGGCATCAAAAGCTCTGGGGGCTTCATTTGCTTTAGCAGTAGGGCCACGCGCTCGGGAGTGCCCCCCTCAAGGCTCCGCATCGCGGCAATGATTTCGGCTCGCTTGGCGGCATTGGTCTCGACCAGGTACTGCCGAATCAATTCACGAACTTCAACCAGCGAAATGGCCACCGCGAATGTCGAGTCGGCTTCGCTCACACCCAACAGCCAACCACTTAGCGCGACGGCCACTTTCTCTTCGGCCGAGAGCGCCGCGTCGTCGGCGAGTCGCAGGAAAGCCGCGAAGCGATTTATTGTGTTCGGTGAGGCCTCGGCTTTCACTTCGGCAACAAATGACTCGGCCAGCTTGCGATGCCGGTCGTCGACGAGCTTAGCGACTTCGGTCGTGAGCAACTCGACAACTTGTGTTTGCTGTGACGCGTGTTGTTCGTATTCGGTCAGCTTGCCCCGGACTTGCTGGAGCGTTTCGCCCGCGACGCCATCGGTGGGAAAGTTGTCGAGCAACGCTGAGGCAAGATGGTGTTGTCCCGCGTCGCGGCGGAGATCAATCTCTTGTAGAATGCTGCGCGCGGCGAGTTGGCGAAGCTGTCGTAGTTCGCCTTTGAGATCCTCGGCATGTTCGGGGAAGTCGACGACAATCGCTTCGAGTTCTTTGCGAGCGTCGGGATAACGCTCGGCCTGGACATAAAGCCTCACCACTTGCAGTCGGGCGTCGAGGTCGTCTTGCTGAATCGCCGTCTTGAGAATGCGGGCGAGCGTGTCGCGAGGGATCGAGCTAGTGGCTATCCGCATGTCCCACACGATCGGACGTTTCTGGCCAACGAGCCCTTCGAGCTTGACGTAGTCGGCCGTAACTTCGGTGATGCCCTGCACGACCGCCAGCGGGCCATCACCGCTTTGCATTTCGTAGATCCGACGGCCGAATTCATCGAACGGCGTGACATTAATCGACCGACCGACGCGGGTCACCCCGCCCCCCCGGTCGGCGACGTTCTGCCACAGGCGAATACGAATCTTCCGCTCGCGCTCGACATCGAGCACCTGTTTGACGTGTTTATTATTGACGTAAACCCGCCGCAATCCGTCGTCGACGAGCACGATCGGCGTCGTCACCACCTCGCCGGCGATCGCCTTGGGGCTGAAGGGGTCTTCGGCCACGCTTGAGACTTTGACGACATCGCCATCGATGGCCCGGCCATCGCTGAGCAGCAACGTGCCGGCCGTGGCGCATCGCACTACCGCGATGAGAGCGGCACAACAAACGGCAATGGTATGGCGGGGCATAATCAGGATTGGCGTTGTGGAGCGGTAGCTGTTCTATTGTTGCCCGTAGCTGATGCGGGTCAATCGAACAGGCGTGGGTTGCGGGCCCAGTTGATACGATCGCTGTGCAAGTGGCCGATTATTCCGTCTGGTCCGAAAAAACCTTGCCGCTCGCGGCGGAATTCGGCCATACTAGACCGTCCAACTCAACAATCCCTGGGGTAAACCACATGTCACTCGACTCTTCGAATCCGTTTTCGTCGCCGACATCCGACTCGACCAGTGGTGCGGAGTATTCGCACCTGGAGCGCGGTCCGATGCCGACGGTGGTTGTTGTGTTGCTGGTGCTGTTGGGATTGGGGCTGTTGGCTCAATTTGTGAATGTGGTGCAAGGCGACTATGGAGCGGTCATTCCGCTGGTGATTGGCGGACTGATTATGGCCGGCATCGCCAAAGGCAATAAGCTGGCGTGGCAATGGGGGCGCATCGCTGGCGTACTTGGTGGTTTGTTGTATCTGCTCGGCACCATCGGCGTCGTTTTCGCGCTCGTTGCGGTGTACGACGATCCCGCTCGATTCATCAGCCAAATCGACAGCCCCATGGATGCGGATACGTTCAAAATCGTCATGTGGGTGGCATTTGCCGTTGTTTTGTTGTTGCTGGTGACGTGTTGGTTCATCTTTTTTCTCGCTTGGGACCGACTCGGCGAGGCAGTACTTTCAGACCAAGTGCCCGAGCTGCGGCAGCAAGCGGGTGAAGGCGCTCGATTTCTTTTTCAAACGCGCCAAGTGCAAACAATGTCAGGCTTCGTGGAGTTAGAGCTTGTCTGGTGCCGCATTGTCGCTTTTAGCCGCTGGTCATATACAAGGATTGCATCAACATGAAAAAATCGACTAGCCGTGTTTGGCGGATTATCCGCATGCTGCTCATCGCCTAACTTTTAATTCTCTTGCTTATGACCTTCTTTTACTTATGACCTCCTTTGAACGTTGGCTCGTTGCTTCGTTGCGAGGAGTGCGGTCATAATTGGTCCGGTAGCCAGCGGGCGTCGTGATCGTTGATGGCGCATTTTTTACTCACATCGTTGGAGTTCGCATGGTCGACTCTGAGCCAAACAAAGTTCGCAAATACAGTTGGCGGATTATCCGCACACTAATCGTCGCCTACCTCTTGATACTCCTGCTTATGACCTCCTTCGAACGTTGGCTCGTCTACCCTGCTCCCCCGGCCACCGCCGGTGACTGGAAAGCGACCCGGTACCCGCACGAGGACATCGAGTTCCAATCGGCCGATGGCACCAAGCTGCATGGTTGGCTGTTTGATCGTGCGGAGCCGAATTTCCTGATCGTCTACTTTCACGGCAACGGCGAGCATGTTGCCAACAATGCCGCGTTAATGGACGAGTACCGCAACCGGCTCAACGCGGCTGTGTTTATCATCGACTACCGCGGCTATGGCAAAAGCGATGGATCGCCCAACGAAGCCGGTGTCATCGCCGATGGCGTTGCCGCTCAAAAGTGGATGGCCGAGCGATACAAAGTCGCGACCGACGAGATTGTGCTGATGGGGCGCTCGTTAGGGGGCGGTGTGGCGATTGCTGCCGCGGCCGAACAGGGAGCCAAGGCGGTCGTGCTGCAAAACACCTTTGCGCGAATGGTCGACACGGCAGCGGCGTTGCACTGGTACTTGCCGGTGCGGCAGCTCATGCAGAACCGCTATGACTCGATTGCCCGCATCCAAAAATACGATGGCCCGGTGTTTCAAGCCCACGGCGACCGCGACACGTTGGTCTTGATCGACGATGCGAAGCGATTATTCGCGGCCGTGCCGGGCAAAGTAAAGCAGTTTGAAACCTGGCAAGGCGCGGGACACATCGACCCGCCACCGCCGGAGTACGTTGGTCAACTTAAGGAGTTTTTGACCAAGATTCGAGAACCGGCCGCGGCGACGAAGTAAGCTAACGCGGGCTCTTAGCCTGCGTTACATGGCACGCGAAAACCGGCTTGTTCGACGAGCCTTATCACATCGTCGGCGGCGAGGTCGCCAACGACCGTTGCATGGCCCGGCGAAAGTTCGACACTCACCAGTCGAGCGCGTGGGTCGCTGCGAAGTGTTTGTGTGAGTTTGCTGACGCAGCCCTGGCAGGTCATGCCGGCGACATCAACTTCGACCCTCTTTTCGTCGGCAGCGGCCCGCTTCGTTAGTAGCCGCTGCCGCCAAGCAACAAGGTCGGTTGCCCCGTAGTAGGCGAACAATGCGATGAGTGCGACAGCGCTGGCGGCTCGCAGCCAATAGAACGACTCGTGGTTGTGCAGGTGGTCGACACCGCTGGTCGCAACGAGCGACTCAAAGAGCAGCCCACCAGCAATGCTGCCGACGATGATCGTCAGCAGGTAAATGATAAGCGAACGGCGGCCGAGCGTTTTGTAAACCGCCCCGACGGTGGCGATATTGGTTGCCGGTCCGGCCATTAAGAAGACGAGTGCCGCGCCGACTGGCACTCCAGCGGCGACCAAGGCGGCCGCGATTGGCACCGACGCCGTCGCACAAACATAGAGCGGCAGCGAAATCGCGAGCATCAGTAACATGGCTGGCAACGCGCCATAGCCAGCAATCCAGTCGAGTCCGTCGGTTGGCAGGTAGCTTGAAAGTAGTGCAGAGAAGACGACGCCAACGACCAGCCAGTGCCATATCGACCGGAGCAGCATGTCGACATGGCCAAGGAATTCGGCCGTGGCTGAGCCGCGAGGTTGTTCGCGACTGTCGGTCCCCGCGATGGGAAGCGGGGGGACGGAAGGGTCAGCGACATCGACAAACCAGCCCGCGATGAGCCCGGTCACGGCAGCGCTCACGACTTTGAAGATCGCAAACGGCCAGCCCAACATACCGGCGCTCACAAGAATCGAATCGACCCCCGTCTGGGGAGTGCTCACGAGAAATCCCACGACCGAACCACGGCTCGCCCCACTTTGCCGCAGCGAAAGCCCTACCGGAATCACGCCACACGAACAGAGCGGCAGCGGCACGCCGAGCAGCACCGCTTTCACGACTCCGAGCCGCCCGCCAAGTTGGCGCGCGAGCCAGTTGGGGGGCAGCACCACCTGCAAAACGCCAGCAACGACCGTTCCGAGCAACAGCCAAGGAGCGAGTTCGAGCGAGATTTCCCAAATTCTTGCGAGCATTGCGGTCATTCTATGCGGCGATGCCGAGTTCGGCGACTGGAGCTGACAATCGGGCGATTGCCGTTGGCGAACTCAATAAAACAGCCAACGACATCGAATGCGGCACGATTCTGGCTGCAAGTGTTCGTATTTCGGTCAGCTCGACGCCAGAGAATCGCATCGGTCGCTGCTTGGCGATCTTGGCAGTTCCATAATCGGTTCTGGTCAACTTTGGCAGACTTTGACAGACTTTGACAGCCACACGAGCTCGGCGGGGGTTGTGAACGAGATAGGGGGGCTTACAATACGGGGCTTGGGCGAGAGGCTGTCGTCCCCCCTCCCCATTCACCACCTTACTCCCACTCATTGTTCGTAGAGAGCCCAGATGCCAAAGCGTCGTAACAAGAAGGCTGCCAAGCGAGACCCACTATACATTGATGGCGTGCGACCACGTCCCATGTACGTCGACTACAAAGACCTCGATTTGCTCGGCAAAATGACCAACCGTCACGGTCGCATCGTCAGCCGCCGCAAGAGCGGTTGCACGGCGTCGAGCCAACACCATGTGTCGCAGGCAATCAAGCGGGCTCGTTTCATGGCCTTGATGCCTTACGTCGGCGACTGAGCGTCCACCGCCGGAGAGGCCACAACCAAGTGTGCCACTGGCTCCGCCAGTGCGTGTGGTCAAAAAGTAGCCGGTGTAATTGTCGCACTGGCAGAGCCAGCGGCACACGAAAGATCGTTCGTGCTCATGCCACAGCCCTATGTGACCCGCCGATTTGTCGAGTTCAGCGACACCGACATGGCCGGTATCGTCCACTTCGCGGCCTTCTTTCGCTACATGGAATCGGCCGAGCATGCGCTCTTGCGAAGCTTGGGGCTGAGTGTTTTTAGCGAAGTTGCTGGCGAGACGATCAGTTTTCCGCGCGTCGCCGCCCAGTGCGACTTTCGCAATCCTGCTCGCTGCGAAGACCACCTCACGATTGAAGTCGGCGTGGCTCGCATCGGCAGTAAGAGTGTGACCTATTCGTTTCGTGTGCGGCGCGACACGACGCTCATTGCCGAAGGCCAGATGACCAGCGTCTGTTGCCGGTTGGTCGAAGGGGGGCCGCCCGTTTCGTTACCGTTACCAGCCGAAATC
>JBGSWC010000065.1:0-2448 GCA_041752635.1 Pirellulales bacterium
GGCAAACACGATTGGAGGGGACAAAACCCCGAATTTTGTCTCTCGCCCAACTTGCAAAAACGTCTTGTTTTCCAGTCGATTTCGCACATCGCCAGAGAATTTCGTACCTGGGTTTTGACTGACCAGTTGGCGACGTTTTGGACAAAACCCATTTTTGCGAGTCGAGAGTGGAGTGTGGAGAGTCGAGAGGAAAGGATTGGTAGCATGGGCGTCCCCGCACGTACGACGCAGCACCCAAGAGCCGTGCCCGTAAGGGTTCGGGTGAGTTGAGTTTCAAGTTGTCAGTTGTCAGTTGTCAGTGGGCGGTGGGCGGTTTCGCCGCGCGAAACAACGCTTCTATAAAGTCGACGCACTTGTTGCCCTCTGCCCTCTGCCTGCTGCCCTCTGCCTGCTGCCCTCTACCCCGGGTGCCACCCTCTGGCTTGTTTAGCAGTGTTTGTCGAACAGAGTTTCACGCACCCTTTCTACCACACCGCGCGGCCGATTTCGACAACAAAATTTGGCCGTTTTGAGCCGACAGCGCTAGCTGCGGGTAAGGTAACCACAGCGACACGACGCACGATCGACGCGACGATGCTACCGTACATCCCACGTCATTCCCGCCCGCGTAACCTCGTTCCCGCGCAGAGCCTGTCGTGACGTTTATCCACAAATGAGTTTTGGCCGAAGGCCTTGCGACACCGTAGCCTAGGGCAACGCCCTAGGAATCAGGAAGGCATTGATTCGTTTGGCCGAAGGCCATATTTAACTAGCAAGGCCTTTCGGGTGAGTTTGGCTTTCAGCCAAAGTGGTTTTGCACGTCCGACCAACCTTGGGCGATGCCCAAGGCTACGATGAAAAAGGCCTTCGGCCAATTCCCGTAACGGTCGACCAAGCCAATCGCAAGATGTGTAAAAGCAACAGGACGGGAATCCAGGCGCCACGCTTTCCAACTCGGTCTCGTCAGGCGAAAACTGGCACGCGGTTTAGCCAAGGCAATGTGTGCCACCCGTCGGTCGTCATCTCCTACGCCAACGGCGTTATGTCTGTTAGCCCGGGGTTGCGACGGCGCAGCCGCCGCTACCCCGGGTCGGGTGACCCGCGAACAGCTTACGCCAACGGCGTTACGCCCAATCGCCAAACGAGCGACGCAACCCCGGCGCGGTAGTGGGACATTTCCGCCCGTCACCCTGGGTAGCCACGACTGTGAGGTTGTGAAAACATGAGTCTAGTGCTTCGTGACAGCTAGAAATTAGGGTTGGTGGGAGGTTGGTTTTCGGGGAGACTTCCTTTCGACAATTCTCGACAAGGAGGTCGCCATGAAGAAGAAGTATATCGTCGAATTGACGGAGGACGAACGGTCTACGCTGCGAGAAGTCGTGAAGAAGCTGAAAGGCACCAGCCAGAAGGTCAAGCGTGCGAGCATTTTGCTCAAAGCGGATGCATGCGGCTCGGGATGGACGGATGCGCGGATTGCCGAAGCCTTGGACTGTCGCACAAAGACGGTCGAGAACGTGCGGCAACGATTTGTCGAACGGGGGTTCGATGTCACGTTGAACGGCGAGAAGCGAGAAAGGCCCCCGACGGAAAAGCTTCTCGATGGGGAGCAAGAGGCGAAGATCATTGCGATGCGACTGGGTACGCCTCCGGCGGGCTATGGCAAATGGACGTTGCGTTTGCTGGCCCGCAAGGTGGTGGAGTTGGAGATTGTCGATTCGGTGAGTTACCAAACCGTGCGTCGCACGTTAAAAAAAACGGCATGGGTACCAAGCGCGCGATCCAGTATTGGGTAATTCCTCCCGAAGCGGACGCCGAATTCGTGGCCCACATGGAGGACGTGTTGGACGTTTATTCTCGGCCTTACGACGCACAGGTTCCCGTGCTGTGCATGGACGAGCAACCGGTGCAATTGGTTGAAGAGGTCAAGTGTCCGATCGAGGCGACCAGGGATCACCCCCAGCGTGTCGATTACGAGTACAAACGCGCGGGGGTCGCGAACATCTTCATGTTTGCCGAACCGCTCGCCGGGTGGCGACACGTTTCGGTCCGCGACAGGAAGACCAAAGTCGATTGGGCGCTCGAGATGGCCGACCTGCTGGAAGGTCGTTATGCCGACTGTGAAAAGGTGATTGTCGTCTGTGACAATCTCAATACGCACACCATGGGGGCGTTCTATGAAACCTTTGAGCCCGCACGAGCACGTTCCCTGGTGAGCCGCATCGAGTTTCACCACACGCCCAAGCACGGCAGTTGGCTGAACATCGCCGAAAACGAACTCAGCAGTATGACCCGTCAATGCGTCGCCGGACGACGCATTGGCAGCTCCCAAAAACTTCGGCAAGAAACGACCGCCTGGCACGAGGACGTCAATCAAACGCAACGCGGTGTCGAATGGCAAATGAAGATCGACGACGCCCGCACCAAACTAACCTCCGTCTACCCTAAAATTAAGACGTAACAAAGCACTAG
>JBGSWC010000066.1:0-2558 GCA_041752635.1 Pirellulales bacterium
GCGGGTGATGCTAAGCGTGCTTCAATTTCGTAAACAATTTTTCCACCGACCGGCAAGTCGACAGAATCGAGTACGCTTGGCGATAGAGTTCCAGTCGAAAGCGAACTCGACGCGTCACCGGATAGAGAAATCGAAAGTAAACGTATGTCGCTGAAGCCCGGCGAAAAAATTAAGTCGACGGTGGCAACATCGACTGGCGTCGTGTCGAAATTCTCTGCTACAACGGTATAGCGCACCACACCGCCTTCGGTATACGAAGGCAACGCCGGCGTCTCAATGACTTCAATACCGAGATCAACCGACGTGTTGAGCCAGACGTGGTGTTGATTTTGATTGCCAGAAACTAATTCGAAGTAATCGATTGCGCCGTCGCTGTTAAAATCTCCCGCGGCAAGAGCAAGTGTCCTGCTATCCCCAAACCCAACATCAGACATAGTGAATCGCCCAGTTCCGTCGTTGAACCATATCCTGTTCCTCGAATCGTCTGCGAACCCGACACCCACCAACACATCTAAGTAGCCATCATTGTTGAAATCAGCGACTAGAGCGTCCGCTAAGTTCGGTTGATTGATAACTTGCTCAGTAGGCTCGAATTGCCCCAATCCGTTGTTTAGACTGATTTGGAATCCATAGGATGTGTGGGCAACTACATCGAGATCGCCGTCATTGTCTAAATCTCGAAGTCGCACAAAACCGCGTACTTCGAGTCCAATTGTGCGTTGCTGGAAAAGACCAGTGCCATCGTTCAGCAACAGCGCGCCCGCGACGACTAGATCAAGATCACCGTCGCCATCGACATCGCCTAGGTCGGAGGGGCCATTGATAAAAAACAGTTCTTGGCCTTGATGGGTAAAGTGTCCAGCGCCATCATTGAGCATTACCCCCGTTGAAGAGCTATTCCCCACGAGGATCAAGTCAAGGTCACCGTCGCCATCCATGTCCGCCAGATGAATCACATGTGGTTCGAGTTGAAATAGTCCGTTGGCGCGATAGGCCTCAATGGGCTCGCCGGTATCGACAAGAAAACCACTTCCATCGTTGCGCCACAGCCGACCTACCATATCGCGCGTCAAAACGATTAGGTCGAGATCGCCGTCGCCATCAACGTCACCCAGTTCTACGTCGAGCGACTCATCTTCCTGCGAAAGAAATTGTACGCCAACTTGGAATGTCCCATCGCCATTGCCAAACCAAACTTGATCTCGCTGATCTGGATAGGTGGTGTTGCCGGACTGTAGTGCAATCACAGCGTCGAGTATGCCGTCGCCGTTAAGGTCGCCAAGTGCGACATCTTCGACATTGCGACTTATCGCTGCAGCCGACGAAAATACGTTATTGAATTTTCCGCTTCCATTGCTCACCGCAAAATCGATAACGAACGACAGATCAGCGGTGTTATCAGTCAAGTTTGGATCGAAAAGACCCATCGGTACGCTAACTTCAGCAGAGCTTACTGATGTTTGAGATGCCGAAGCAAAGGGCACACCGGCAGGGGTGACTTGCGCTGCGAATTCATACGTAATCGACGAGAGTGACGGCAGATCGATCGTATCTTGTAGCCGGCCGGAAAAACTACCCAGCGCTGCCATCGCCACTGCGCCACCCGTGGTGATAATCGATACGAGCGATGCGTTTACTAGGTTCGAGGTAAGTGATTCGACAAAGCTTGCTCCGACGATGTCGGTCCGAGTTGGATTCTCGACCGTGATCGAATAGGTAAAGCTCTCTCCTTGCTTCAATATAGGAGACGCAGTCGAGGTCGTACTCAGCCTAAGGTCGACCAATTCCGGTAGCGACGCATTGACGAATAGATTGTCGAATCCGTAAGCGGTAGCAATTAATAAATCGATATCACCATCGCCATCGATGTCGCCAACTGCGCCGCGGCTTCCAGCGGACATGGGAAAGAATTGTCCACTATCGCTGAAATGTGCCGCTCCATCATTGAGCCACAGTCGATTGCTGCCGTTTTCGTGAATCTGAATGAAGTCGAGGTCACCATCACCGTCGAAGTCGGCAACTTGAACATCCCGGAGGTTTAAGCTGCCGCTTTCGTGGGTGCCTGCGATCTGTACAAATCGTCCAGTGCCATCGTTAAGTTGGACCGTTGTGCGACCGTTATAATTGCTGTCCAACAGGTCGACATCGCCGTCATCGTCGAAGTCGCCAACCGCGAAAACGCGTTCGTTAGTGCCCTGCGATACAGGAGTGAAAGTTCCATTGCCGTCATTCGCAATCACGGCATCTTGAGTAATGATGTCGAGATCGCCGTCGTTGTCGATGTCGGCGGTGATCGCCCTTTCCGATCGCCAGATGTTCGTTTGCGATCCTAATTCAAAACTTCCCGCACCGTTATTGAACCATACGCGACTCTGACGAGCGGTGCCTAGTCCTCAATCAAGCGAAGCCCAAATTGACTTTTGTTTGAAAAACCCGAGAACCCTCGGCGTTTTGTGTGGGTATTGGAGGTAACAACAACTTCCTTACACACGCTCCACGGAGGGTTTCGAGTGAACGCCAACTTACGACGGAAGGCTCGGGCACGCAAGCGAAAAATG